>CAZOIS010000038.1:0-31796 GCA_964579865.1 uncultured Lentisphaeraceae bacterium
TGCCATGCGCGTCCTCGCGCATGGGTGAAGCGCGCCCGGGGACGGGCGCGCCACTTTGTTTGACTAAGGGATTTTCGACACATGCAAAACTTTCTGGATTTCAAGGGTAAAACCGCTATTGTGACCGGCGCGACGGGCGCGCTCGGCAAAGGCGTCGCGCAGGGCTTGGCCCAGTGCGGCGCGAAGGTGGTCGTGACGGACCTGAAGCAGGAAAACGTCGATGCGGCGGTGGCCGAGTTTACGGCGGCCGGTTACGACGCGGCCGGATTGGCCGCCGACGTCACGGACGAGGAGCAGGTCAAGGCGGTCGTGGCCTTCGCCGCCGCCCGCTTCAATAACGTGATCGACATTCTGGTCAACGTCGCGGGCGTGGCGGGGCAGAACCCGATCGAGGCGATCAGCGCGAAGGAGTGGGACTTCGTCTTCGCGGTGAACTGCAAAGGCACCTTCCTCTTCATCAAGCACGTGGTTCCCTTCATGAAGGCGCAGAAGCGCGGCAAGATCGTGAACTTCGCCTCGAAGTCCGGCAAAACCGGCTCGGCGCTGTGCAGCCACTACTCGGCCGCCAAGGGCGCGATTATCACGCTGACGCAGTCGCTGGCCTACGAGTTCGCCAAGGAGCAGATCAACGTCAACTGCGTCTGTCCCGGCATCACCGACAACACGGGCGTCTGGACCTTCATGTCGTCGAACTACATCGAGAACCTGAAGCAGGAGCGCGCGCAGGTCGTGAAGCAGTTCACCTCCAAAGTCCCGCTCGGGCGCCTCGCCAGCATCGAGGACGTGGTGGACGTGACGGTGTTCCTCTGCTCGCGGGGCTCGGACTACATGACCGGCCAGGCGGTCAACATCACCGGCGGACGCGAGATGCACTGAGGAGACATACATGAGCGATGTGACAATTTCGAAAGCGTTTGTGGCGAAGATGATGGACCACGCGGTGCTGAAGCCCGCGATGACCGACGAGGACATCCGCAAGAACGCGGCGATGTGCGTGGCGAAGGGCGTGGGCGACCTGTGCGTGCGGCCGACCGACGCGGCGCTGGCCGCGCAGCTGCTGAAGGGCACGGGCACGACGGTCGCCGTCGTGATCGGCTTCCCGCACGGCGCGAGCCGCTCCGAGGTCAAGGCGCTCGAAGCCCGGCTGGCGATCGAGGACGGCGCGGACGAGCTGGACATGGTGATGAACATCGGCAAGTTCCTCTCGGGTGACTACGATTACGTGAAGCGCGACATCGAAGCCGTCGTCGCCGTGGCCAAACCCAAGGGCGTGCTGGTGAAGGTGATCCAGGAGTCGTGCCTGCTGACGTTGGAGCAGGTCGCGAAGGCCTGCGAGATCTCCATCGCGGCGGGCGCCGACTTCGTCAAGACCTCCACCGGCTTCAACGGCGACGGCGCGACGGTCGAGCAGGTCGAGGTGATGCTGAAGACCTGCGCGGGCCGCGCGAAGGTGAAGCCCTCCGGCGGCATCCGCGACTGGGACCGCGCCGTGATGTTCCTCAAGATGGGCGTCGGGCGGCTGGGCGTGGGCTCGGCCGACAAGATTCTCGACGGGGCGCCGGCCGAGGGCGGGTATTGATCACGTCGGGGCGGGCCTCGGTGCCCGCCCTTTTTCTGAGGGGTGAGCGATGATGCGTGCGGTGGTTTATCACGGCCAGGCGGACGTGAAGGTTGAGCAGGTGCCAATTCCCGCTTGCGGGGACGGTGAGCTGCTGGTGAAAGTCGACGCCTGCGCGGTGTGCGGCTCGGACATGAAGGCGTACAAGTCGGGCAACCCCCGAATGCGTCCGCCGATCATCATGGGGCACGAGTTCGCCGGCGTGATCGTCGAGAGCCGTGCGGGGGCAGGCTTTGCCGTGGGCGAGCGCGTGGTGATGGCCACCTCGGTCGCGTGCGGCGAGTGCGCCTATTGCCGGCGCGGCTGGCGCAACCTCTGCGCGGACGTGCGGCCCATGGGGTTCGGCTACAACGGCGGCATGGCGGAGTTCGTGGCGATTCCCGAGCTGGCCGTGCGCGGCGGCCACGTGGTCAAGGTGCCGGCCGCGGTCCAGCCGCTCCACGCCGCGCTGGCAGAGCCGGTCAGCTGCGCGGTGAATTCGTGCGAGAACAGCCAGGTGCAGAAGGGCGACACCGTGCTCGTGATGGGCGCGGGCCCCATGGGCATCCTGAACGCGGTCGTGGCGCGCGAGTTCGGCGCGGCCAAGATCATCCTCTCCGAGATCAACCCTGCGCGCCTGGCGCAGGGCGCGTCGTTCGGCTTCGACCGGCTGGTGAATCCCGCGCAGGAGGACCTCGCGCAGGTCGTCAAGGAGGAGACCGGTGGCCTCGGCGCGGACGTCGTGATCGTCGCGGCACCCGCGGCCGCGCCGCAGGAACAGGCCGTGACGCTCGTGCGCAAGCGCGGCACGGTCTGCCTCTTCGCATCGCTGCCGGTCGGCAAGAGCACGCTGAACGTCGACAGCCGGCCGATCCACTACGGCGAGCTGCGCGTGGTGGGCACGAGCGATTCGACGCCGGCGCACGTGGTCAAGGCCGTGGCGCTGATCGCGGCCGGCACGTTCCCGGCGGGGCGCCTCGTGACGCACACGCTGCCGTTCGAGGGCTTTAAGGATGCGATCGCGCTGATGGAGAAGGGCGAGGCGCTGCGCGTGGTGCTGAAGCCGTGAGGACGTTCATGAGTTCGTTAGTGCATTAGTTCGTTGGTGCATTAGGTCGTTGGTGCGTGGGGTGGGGTTGAGGGGGCGGACCGGGGACGGAGGCGGCACGGCCGCGTGTCTCCGCGGAGAAGAAAGTATGGATCTTAAGATCAAAGACAAGGTCGCCATCGTCACGGGATCATCCGGCGGGGTCGGCAAGGCGATCGCGCTCGCGCTGGCGGCCGAAGGCGCGAAGGTGGTCGTCAATTACCTCAAGAATGAGGCCAAAGGGTTGGATTTCGGGCCGGACGCGCAGTCGGTCGTCGCGGAGATCAAGCAGCGCTTCGGTGCCGATGCCGTTGCGGCGCCTGCCGATCTCTCGTGCGAACGGCAGATCATCGCGCTCTTCGATGCCGCGGAAGCGCAGCTCGGGCCGGTGGACATTCTCGTCAACAACGCGGCTTATCTTCCGAAGGGGCCGCTGACGGGATATTCTGTCGAGGAGTGGAACTACACCTTCCAGGTCAACGTGACCGGCTGCTTCGTCGCGTGCCGCGAGTTGATCAAGCGCTTGCGCGCCCGGCAGGCGAAAGGCAAGATCGTCAACATCGCCTCCCAGGCCGCCTTCCTCGGCTCCACGTCGGGGCATCTGCCCTACGACGCCAGCAAAGGCGCCGTGGTCTCCATGACGCGCGCGATCGCGCGCGAGACCGCCAAAGAGGGCATCAATGTCAATGCCGTGGCGCCCGGCATGGTGATGACCGAGATGGTCGCCAAGATTTGGGAGGAGCGCAAAGAGCAGTACCTTTCGCGCATTCCCCTCTATCGCATCGCCCAGCCCGAGGAAATCGCCAGCGTGGTCACGTTCTTGGCGTCGGAAGGCGCGAGCTACATGACCGGCACCACGCTGGATCTCACCGGCGGCATGCTGATGCGCTGAAGGCTTCGGCTCCGCCCGCCGCTCACGGCATGACGAAGCGGCGGTTCGCGTCGCGCACGACCAGCACCGAGCAGGGCGCTTTCCGGACCACGCGTTCCGCCACGCTGCCGAGCATCATGTGCTCGATGCCGGTGCGGCCGTGCGATCCCATGACGATGAGGTCGGCCGCGGCTTCGCGCGCGAAACGCACGATCTCGACGAACGGAACGCCGACGACCACGTGCAGCGAAGTCCGGGCGGCGATCGCCGCGCAGTGTTTGTCGCGCATTTTGGCGAGCAGCGCTTGCGCCGTTTGCGCGCTCTGATCCGGCAGCGCGTTCAGCTCGTTGAAGAGCATGCCGTCGCCAAACGCGGAGACGGGCATCGGCTGCACGACGAAGAGCAGCTGCAGGGCGGCCTCGGACTGCGTGGCGATCGCGGCCGCCTGGGCAAGCGCGATCTCTGAGGGCTGCGAGAAGTCGATTGGACAGATGATTGTTTTGAACTGGCCATTCATGATCCACCTCCTCTTTTAGATGTCGCTCCGCTCTCAACCACCCATACGTTAAAGCGGCCGGGGCGGCCGTGCAAGTTCTTTTTGGGCCGTGTTGGCCTTCTGCGAAATAGAAACGCCCTGCGCAACCGGGCCGCGCACCCCCTCCTCGAAACGGGGCACGTTACAGCCAGACGGTGCGGTGGAAGCGGGCGGGGAGATCGTGCCTACGGCCAGACGGCAGACGCTCGCCAGAGTGAGCCGACTAAGAGGGTTGCTGCTCCGCCATAAACGCACTCCTAATCGTGATCCTGATCCCGGCTTGAAGGGATCGGCCAATGCAACGGATGCGCGCAGGATCTCCGCCAGGCTCAGCCGAGCCGCGGCAGCACGCAGGTGGCCGACAGCCCGGGCAGCGGGATGACGCTCACGGGGCAGTCGTAGGCCGCCTCCAGCACGTCGGTGCGCAAGACTTCGGCCGGCGTGCCGTCCGCGAGTTTACGGCCTCGGCCGAACAGGACGATGCGCGGAAAGAACTGGCTCGCGAGCGTGAGGTCGTGGACGACCATCAGCAGGGTGGTCTGCCGCTCGCGGTTCAGGCGCGCCAGCAGCCGCATCAGCTCGGCCCTGTGCCGCAGGTCCAGGTGCGAGGTCGGCTCATCCAGGAGGATGATCTCGGGGCGGCTGGCCAGGGCCATGGCCAGCGCCAGCCGCTGCCGTTCGCCCCCGCTCATTTCGGGGAGGGGCCGGTTGCGCAGGTGCCGCGTCTCGGTCAGCTCCATGGCCTCTTGGACCGCGTCGAGGTCGTCGGCGGACGGGCCGCCGAAGCGCGGCAGGGATGCGGTCCGCCCGAGCAGCACGAAATCATGCGCCGTGAAGGGGACGTCGCACGCGATCTCCTGCGGCACGACGGCGAGCAGGCGGGCGCGGCGGCGCGGGCTGAGGCGCACGATGTCACAGCCCGCCACCTGCACGGTTCCCTGCGCCGGAAGCTGGCCGGTGATGACCCGCAGCAGCGATGATTTGCCCGCGCCGTTCGGCCCCGCCAGCGCCACCTGTTCGCCGCGCGCGATGTGGAGCGAGACATCGTGCAGGACGGTCGCGTCAGCGTAGGCTGCGGTGATGTGGCTGAGAACGATCATGCGAGCGGCAGCTTTCCTTTGCGCGTGAGCAAATAGAGGAAGAACGGGCCTCCGGACAGGGCCGTGATCACGCCCACAGGAATCTCGTGCGGGGCGAAGAGCGTGCGCGCGAGCGTGTCGCACACCACCAGGAACGTGCCGCCGGCCAGCGCGGAGCAGGGCAGCAGCGCACGGTGGTTGGCGCCGGTCATCCGGCGCAGCGCGTGCGGCACGATCAGGCCGACGAAGCCGATGATGCCGGAGACCGAGACCGCGGCGGCCGCGGCGAGCGCCGCGGCGCCCAGGATGAGCGGCACCGCCCGGCGCGTGCGCACGCCGAGGGTGTAGGCGGCTTCCTGGCCGAGCAGCAGGGCGTTCAGGTTCCGGGCCTCGTAACAGAGCACGCCGATCGCCAGCGCGACCAGCAGGACCACGCTCAGAATGAGCGGCCACGAGGTGGCCTGGAGGTTACCCAGCAGCCACCAGGTGATGCTGTGGACCGCGCGCGTCTGCGCGAAGGAGAGCAGCAGCATGAGCAGGCTGGACAGCATGGAGCCGACGACCACGCCGGTGAGAATGAGCGTGTTGGGCGTGTAGCCGCCGCTCCGGCCGGCCAGCAGGCTGACCAGCAGAAGCGTGAGCGCGGCGGCGACGAACGCCCCGCCCGGCAGGGCCAGCGGGGTCAGCGCCGAAAGCCCGGTCGCGATGACCAGCGCCGCGCCGAGTGAGCCGCCGCTGCTGACGCCGAGCACGTAGGGCTCCGCCAGCGCGTTGCGCAGCACGGCCTGCAGCGCGCAGCCTGAGCAAGAGAGCGCCGCGCCCACGGTGAAGCCGGTCAGCACGCGGCTGAGCCGGAGTTCCAGCAGGGCGCGCCCCGTGGCGGTCGCGGTGTCCGGCAGGCCGAATCCCGCCGCGCCCGCCAGCAGGCAGAGCGCGAGCAGGAACGGAATCGGCAGGAGCCACGGCAAAAGTTGTCGGGGTGTCAGCATGATGGTCATTCCTGGGCGGTCCGGCGGGCGTCGAGGTCAAGGACCGCTTTCAGCTGTGCCAGCCCCTCCAGCACGCGTGGCCCGGGGCGGCTGACGGTGTTGAGATCCGGCACGGTGTAAACGCGCCGGCCGCGTACGGCCCGCAGCGCCTTCCAGCCGGTCTGCGCCTCGAAGAACGACAAGGGCGGCCGCCCGGCGGTGTCGAAGACGCAGAGAAGCATGTCGGGGTTCTGCTCAAGTACCCATTCCAGCGAGACGTGGTAGTAATCCGCCGACGAGTCGCGGCCGATGTTGATGCCGCCCGCGAGTTCAAGCAGTTCGGCGATAAAAGCGTGCTCCCCGGCGGTGATGGGGGTGTCGGGGGCGAAGAGCAGGAGCACGCACGGCCGGGCGGTCGAGGCCGCAACCTGCGCCCTTGCATTGCCGATGCCGCGCTGGATGGTCGCCGCCAGCTGCTCCGCCTGCGGCGCGTGCCCGGTCAGAGAACCCAACTGACGCAGGGCTCCCGGGATCTCGTCGAGGCGGGTGCACGGCACGTGCACCACGGGGATTTTCAGCGCGTCGAGGCGTCGCCGGACCTCTGGATCCGCGAGGACGGTCTCCAGGACGTGTGTGGGGCGCGCTGCGAGCAGCGGCTCGAGCCACGGCGTGCCGAAGCCGCCCGTGACCGGAACGGCGCGCAGGGCCTCGGGCGGGTAATCGCAGGACTCGGTCCGGCCCGCCAGCAGGTCGCCGGCGCCGATCGCGCAGACGCATTCGGTCAGGTGCGGCGCGGTCGAGACGAGCCGGATGCGGTCCGGGGCTGCGGACGGGCCGGATTCGCGCCGCCCGCAGCCGGAAAGGAGCAATAGCACGGCAAGGGCGGGGACGGCGCTTCGAACCGTCTCCGGCCGCCTCGGACGTGCGGCCCTCCCGAAAAGGTGTGCCCTTGCGAACATGGCTTAGAACGTGTAGGACGCGCAGAGTTTCCACGTGCGGTCCGCGGCGGCATAATAGCTGGATCCGTAAAAACTGCAGTAAGCGTACTCCCTGTTGAACACGTTGTCCACACCGGCGAGCAGCTTGAGCCCCTTGAGGAAACCGGGCTCGTAGCGGAGCGCGAGGTCGAGCGTGCCGTAGGCGTCGAGCTTCTCCTCCGTGTTGGCGAAGTCGGAGCCCGAGTATTGGGACGAGACGTAACGCACGGTTCCCAGCGCGGCGACGTCGGAGGTGAGATAAAGCTCGCCGTTGACCGTGAGCATGTGCTCGGCCGCGAGCGGCACGTGCTTGCCGTCGTAATCGCCCTCCGTGAAGCCGGCGTCAACGTAATCGTAGGTGACGCCGAAGCCGCCGACGCGGTCACGGGACCAGCGGAGCGCGCCTTCGACGCCTTGGCGCCGCGTCTCGTCGGGGGCGTTGACGTTGCTGTAGAGGGTGGGGTTGTAGTAGATCTCGTCGCTCGAATCCATCAGGAACGCGGTGAGGCCGGCGGTCCATTCGCGGGCGAGCGTCACCTCCGCGCCCGCCTCGTAGCTGCAGCCCGTCTCGGGGACGAGGTCGGTGTTGGGCGTGCCGGACCAGCCGACGGTTTCGTCGATGAAGGGCGCGTGGTAATAGCGGGCGGCGCGGGTGAAGAGCTTGACGTCGGACAGCGGGTGGTAGAGCAGCGCGGCGTCGAAGGCGTGCTCGGTGTCGCTGTCGGTGGTCGTGCCGGAGTCGTTGCCGATCCGGTTCGCGAAGCGTTCGGCGCGGGCGCCGGCCGTGAGCGAGAGCGTTTCCGTCAAGAAGAACTCGTCCCTTGCGTACCCCGCGAGGGAGGTGCGGTCGAAATCCCACTTATAGGTGTATGGAGCGCCGTATGACGCCCCGTGGCTGTCGATCGTGGAGGTGTCGAGCCGCAGGTCGGTCCCGACGGTCAGCTGGTTCTGATGGCCGGCGACGTCAGTGTCGAGGACGTAGCGGGGGGTGAAGGCGAAGGAGTCGATGTCGCTGCCGCGGTAGGAGCTGTATTGCGAACCGAGGTAGCGGGAATCGCTCTCGCGGCGGCTGGCGGAAAGGTTGGCGTCGAGTTTGCCATCCTCGCCGAGCGGGGTGCCGCCGCCGAGGTTGAGGCCCCACGTGTCGAACCAGGCACGGTCGTCCGGGGTCGTCGTCTGGCGCGCGTCGTCTTTGAGCTGCTGCCAGGTGAGCGCGCCGGGCAAGCCGTATTCGCTGTCCTGATAGAACGCGGAGATCGAGACGTTCTGCCCGCCTTTCCAGGCTTTGGCGACCGCGGCGTCGGCGCTCCAGGATTCGTGGTCGCCGTTGTCGCGGAAGCCGCCGGTCTTGTTCCAGTCCGCTCCGGCGAAGTACGTGACGCCGTCCTCGAACGCGCCGGACTTGCTGAGGTGCGCCGCGTAGGTGTCGTAGGAGCCGGCCGAGGCCGAAACCGTGGTCGCGGGCTTGGACTGGATGGAGGTGTCGGTGATGATGTTGATGACGCCCGCCTCGGCGAAATCGCCGTACAGCACGGTCTGCGAGCCGCGGATGACCTCGATGCGCTTGACCGACTGCACGGGGATGCGCATGAGGTTGGGGGAGGACATGTCGGGGTTGTTGAGCCTCTCCCCGTTGACGAGAATCAGGACGCGCCCGTGCGAGGTCTCGCCGAAGCCGCGCAGGGTGACGGCCGCGGTTGTGGGATTGTCGGAAAACATTTTGACGGGGATGCCCATCTGCTTCTCCAGAACGTCCATGACGCTCGGGTGGCCGGAGCGGGCGATCTCGTCGGAGGTGATCACCTGGACGTTGGCCGGCATGTCGGCGGCCGTGCGGCCGGTGCGGCTGGCCTGCACGATGATGGGCGGCAGGCTGTTTGTGGCGGGGGCGGGGGCTTCTTGGGCGTGGAGCGCGGCGGTTGCGAACAGGCACGCGGCCAGTGCGGCGGGCGTGCGGCGGATCTGCGTCGTCATCGGTTCTGTTTCCTCTTGCGGGACAGTGGTGGCACCCCCTTGAGCGAGAGGCGTCGACGCGAGAGCGGAAGCGGGGACCGGAAACAGCCGGACAACGAGCTTAGGCTCCTCTGGCGCGAAGGAGTGCCGCAGGTTGCATCCGGTCCGTCTTCTGGCTTACGGCTTGACCTTGCCCCCGCCTTCTCTCCCTTGCGGGAAATGGCCTGTGTGGGGACTCGTAGCCGATTACAGCGGCGCGACCGCGCCCGAATCTCACGGGCTTCCGATAACCGGTGCAAATGGTGAACGTAGCGTAGTGAAATCTGCGGCGGGTGTCAACCGCGCGGTTGCGGAGTTCGAATAGTCTTGAGGGTGGGGTGCAGTGTGGTATATTGAAAAAAGTGGATATGGTTGATTTGAGGTGCGGGATGTGTTCGGTTTCACATGCACGCATCTGCGGATAAAACAGAGGATGCGGAGGTTCGGCATGTTTCAGCGATGCGTGAAAAAATGCGGCCAAACATTTCTGTTCAGCCTGTGGGCCGGCGGTGCGGCGATGTCGGCCTCGGCGGCGTGGAACGGCGCGGGAACGGCGGGCGGCGATGCCGCTGCCACGAATATCAATGATACAGCCAACTGGTCGGGCGGCGTTATCGACAACTCTTTCGTCACGATCGTCTCGAACGTCGACCTGACGCTGACTGCCAATCACACGACAACGAACGGGCTCAACCTCGTTGATCCAGACAAAATCTTGCGCCACATCACGTTCTCAGGCACAAACACGCTGACGCTCGACGGTGTTGTTCCCGGCATCAGCTACACGTCAAGCTATACGCGCATGCTTTTTCTGCCCTCCAACACCGCCAGCACGGTCACGTTCAAGAAGGGGCTGAAACTCAGCCTCCCCGCCGGCGACCGCTATTTCACGGGACACGGGCTTCTATTTGTGGACGCCCAGATCATCGGCGCGGGCGCGTTTCACTCAAGCTTCCGTGGCGGACACCAGCCCTGGACCTACCTGAGGAACGACACCAACACCTTCACCGGCAGAATCGACGGCGACGCGGGCAACCTGCACTTCACGTCGGTGGCCGACAAAGGCAAGCCCTCGGCGTTTGGCGCAGGGACTTCCATCAGCGTCAACAATTACACAATCATTTATGTCGGCGCACGCGATTCTTTTTCAAACCGCGACCTCAGCCTGCTCAACGGCGGATGTACGATCCGCAACGACAGCGCCTGTGGCGGCCTCTGTCTGACGGGATCGGTCTACATCGGACAATGGGTGAATACGGATCTCTTTCTGGACGGGATTTCGGCGGGCGAATCGCTGCTGTCTGGGACCTTGAAAGATTACGGCTATGATACGGCCTCAGCGAAGAACCTCTACACCAAACTGGACAAGCGCCACTCTGGAACGTGGCGGCTGACCGGAAAGAACACGTTCACCGGATTGCCCACGAGCACCACCCACATCGGCCTCGCGGGCGGCACGCTGATCGCCGACTATACCAACGATGTCGCGGGCGCGGGAAGCAACCGCGTCTTTGCTGCAGGCCGAAACGCAACCTTCACCGACGCCAAGCTGGTGATACGCGGCAAAACCGGTGCCGGCAACACCACCTGGCAGTCCTTCGGCACCAACACGGTTACGGATAGCACGATGAACGCGCTGTTGATCGATGGCAACGGCGGCGACGGCACCGCAGTGGTCTGGGACACGCTTGTCATGAGTGGCGGTGTCGGTCTACTTCGGATTGAAAAGATTGGCAACGCATCCCTCGCGGTCACCAACGCGTTCTCCGCCTCTTCCGGCACAGTCCGTCCCGTCAACGGCGTGCTGATGGCAGCTAGCGGCACGCGCAGCGACCTTCTCGTCAAGGACCCAGACGGGAGAGTGGGCTTCGCCACTCAAAATGCGGCGCTGGAGATCGTCCGCAACCCAGGCACCGTCGGGTTGACAGCCGATAACGGCACGGTATCCGATCATGCCGTCCTGTCCTCCAGCCTCACGCGGACGGCGCACCTCGCCGTCTCCACCCTCACCATCGACGCCACGGCGAATGACGTCACGCTCGACATGGCCGGCCGCAACTTCCAGACGAACGGCAACGCCGTCGGCCGCGGCGTTGCGGTTTACGGCGGCCACGCCGTCGCCGTCCAAGGTGGCGCACACGGCGCGCAGGGATCGACCTTCATCTTCAACTACGGGACCTCCAAACTCACGTGGGCGCTCACCAACGGATCATGCGCTTATGTCTGCGCGGGGCCGGGCCTGACCGAGTTCACCCAGGGTCTCGCACAAAACCTGTACATTGCCGAGGGAACGGCGCGTCTCACCGCCACGCGGAATTACACCGAGGGTCTGGTTTACCTGTTTGGCGACGGCGTATTGGAAATCGGCGCAGACCTGAACGGAGCGACCGCGGGTGATTTCACGCGAACCAACGGAGCCAATACCGGGCAGATCCAGTTCGCCGCCGGTGGCGGCTTCAGCGCATATGGCGCCGACCGCACCGTCAATATCGGCGGGCTCAGCGCCACGTTTAACTGGCAGCAGGACGGCAAACCGCTCATCTTCGGCTCACCCTCAGCCGACGCGACGCTGATCTTCGAAAACCCTATATCACTTGCCAGTCGCAATCGTGAAATCCGCGTGCAAAACGGTTCAGCCGCCATCGATGCGCGTCTGACCGGGAAAATCATCGGGTCCGCAGCGGCAGGAGTCAACAAAACCGGCGCGGGTACACTGGAGCTGGCCGGACGTCAGGATTACCGCGGTACGGTTTCGGTCATCGGCGGCGGCCTGCGCCTTGGCGCGGATGATGTTTTCGCAGGCGGCACCAACGCGCTGGTGCTGAGCGGCGCCACGCTCGACGCCGGCACGGGCCGCAACGCCTTCGACACGCTCGAACTGCTGAGCGACGGCGTCATTGCGGCGGGCAACGGCTCCGCCTCGCTTTCCTTCTCCGACTGCAGCGCCAAGACCTGGACCGGCAGGTTGTCTATCACGGGCAAGCTGGGCCCGGCCACGCTGCGCTTCGGCACGGACGGCAACGGCCTGACGGCGGCGCAGCTCGCAACCATCACCTGCCGCGGCTTTTCGGTCCGCCTGGACGCGCAGGGGTATTTGCTCCAGAATCCGCCCGGCACCCTGATTTCCGTGAGGTGAGCGCTTCTGGAACCGGGTGTTTTTATTCGCGGCCGAGCCCGATGACGCTGAGCGTGTGCGCCGCGTCGGGCTTGGTGTTCACCATGAACGGGGATGGCGCGTCGATGTTCACCACCAGCAAGCGGCTGCGGTCCAGCATCATGGCCTCGCACGGCTGATCCAGCAGCCCGTCTGCGCCGTCTGTCTCGCCGTTCGCCCAGAGCACCGTCATTCTTTTGTGCGTGATGTCCCAGGCGTAAAGGGCGTTCTGCTCGGAAGCCGTAAGAATGATCCGGTTGCGGTAAGGGTCGAAGCAGATTCCGTCGCAGCAGGTCACCGCCTCGCTCAGCAGCTCGGGCACGCCGAAGCGCCCGTTGCCTGCGGGCTTGAGGACCCAGAAGCGCCCGTCGCCGAACGACCCGGTGTAAAGGTTGCCTTCGCGGTCAAAATCCAGGCCGTCGCATCCTGCCGTGTAGATGTGCAGGGACGGGTCGGTCGGCTTCACGCCGGGCTTGCCGTTGGCCGCGCCGCGGTCGCGCAAGACGGTCTCGACGATGCCCACGCAGTAGGGGTCATGCGCCGCCTGCGTCTTGTCCATGAGGCGCACGGGCCTCTCCGCGCTCAGGTCGGCGGACGGAATGCGGTAGATGCCGCTCTGATACGTGCCGGGCACGTTGAAGAAAGACTCGGTGAAGTAGAGCGCGCCGTCGCGCCAGCGCAGGGCGTTCGGCAGCTTGATGTGTTCCACGACGGTTTCGATGCGCTGCGGCTCGCCGCCTTTGATGACGATGCGCATGATGCGCGACTGGTAGTCGGGGTCGGCGAAGTACTGCGCGTCGGCGTAGTAGAGGTTGCCGTCCGGGTCGAACGCCAGGCCCATCGGGTATGCGGCGTGCGTTTTGGGGTTGGGCTTGCAGGGCGCGAAGACCGACCACCTCCCCGTGTCCTTGTCCATGCGCCAGATGTGGCCGGGATACGTCCCGTCGATGCCGTTGACGGCGGAAAGGTACACGTTCCCCGAGCTGTCCATGGCCAGGCCGTCCGGGGTGTTGAGCAGGTCGCCGAACTGCTTGAAGAGGACGGGCCGATGGCGCGGGTCGCCCGTGCCCCAGGGTTCAGCGTTGGCGAACAATGCGAAGACGACCACACATGCGATACCCGATATCCGGTTCATGAGCGTCCCTTTCCGTTTCGTAAAAGGTGTGGCGCAAACACGCGCAACCCTTACTCCTGGGGGCCGGCGATGGCCTCGCCCGCGAGCTGTCGCTTCTGCTCCGCCGCGTCGAACGTGCCGTAGAACTCTCCGTTCGCGTCCATCCACGTGTTGAGCCGTTCCCACTCTTCCCGCGTGAGCTTCACCTTGCCGTGCCCGCTTTCCAGCCGCTTCGCGAGCGGGCTTCCCAGCGCGCCGAAGCGCAGGGGTTCCGACAGCGCGTCGCGCGGCCCGGGCTGTCCCCAGGTCGAGTAGGAGACGTGCCGGATCAGCGTGTTGAACGACCGGGAGGCCCAGCCTTCCGGCGCGCCGGTGAGCGCGGGCCGTTTGGGCTCTTTGCCGTCGTGACACGTCACGCAGTGCCGGTCGAGGATCGGCTGCACGAGCCGCGGGTAGCTGAACGGCTTGGAGCCTTCTGGGCCCGGCTTGACCGTCGAGGGCGCGCGCCGGGTGGCGAGGGCGTGGGCATGGGGCGGCTCTTTCTTCATGCGGTGCTCATGGCAGCCGATGCAGGTCTCGGTCTCTCCGGGCTGCAGATACACGAGGCTCCGCATGGTCTGGACCGCGCGGCCTTGTGCGTCGAGCGCCTGGAAATATACGGGCGTCTTCGCCGGCAGTTCGAAGTAGGCCGAGCCGTCGGCCTCGACGGGCACGGTGCCCAGCACCTGCCGCCCCGGCGCGCCGAGCCCGGCCGCGACTTTGGGATTGTCGATGTGGGGCGTCGTTTTGATCAGCATCTGGATGACGCGCAGATGGGTGATCGGCGTGTTGGTCGGCAGGTAGGGCCAGCTCTCCATCACGTTGCTGAGGAAAAACGTGCCGGTGCCCGACGCGCGCCGGGCGGGGTCGACCGCGGAGGCCACCTCGGGGGGCGTCGGGCGCTTCGCCAGCGGCCGCGCCCAGAGGCTGGAGATGTTGGGGTCGCGGTAGAGCAGCTCTTTGTTGCCGTACGCGTCGCACAGGTAGAGGCCGAACATGTTGGGGATGTTCGGTCCCGGCTCGCCGACTAGCCGGTCGTAGCTGTACGACGCGATGAAGCGCGTCTCGGAGAGCGGCCAAGGCGATTTGTAGCAGTGGCCGGGCCAGCGGTTTTCCTCGTCAGTCGGCGTTTTGGACATCCAGGCCTCTTTCAGCGGGCTGTTCCAATAGCCTTCGACGGGGGTGTCGAAATCGTAGGGGCGCGTCCGGTCCGGGCCCCGCGCCAGCGGCGACTCCGATTCCGGAAACCGCACCTCCGGCGTGAGGCGCGTCTGCGGCTCCGGCCCGTCCACGCCCCGTGTCACGTCCAGCAGCACCACCGATCCCGCGCTCATGCCGTGGTGCGGCGCGGCGGTGGCCATGACGCGGTGCGAGCCGGGGACGGCTCGGGCTTCCCAGATGCCGGCCGGATTCCAGGTGTTGTTGCCGTAGTAGATGCGCACGTTGCCGCCGTCGGGGCGCGCCGACCACAGCTGCTGGTAATGCACGGCGTTGCGGTCCACGTAATCCCAGCGCGTATAGAGCACGCGCCCGTCGTTGAGCAGGCAGGGGTCCCACTCGTGGGTCTCGTGGAACGAGATGCTGTGCGGGTTCTCGCCGTTCGGCCCCATCCGCGCGAGGGTGTAGACGGGGCACGGCCCCCGCCCGCAGCGGTGGAAGCCGCCGCGCCGCGTGGAGGAGAAGAGGATGTCGCCGGAGGGCAGGTAGACCGGGAAGAAGTTGTCCGTGTCGTCCGCCGTCAGCGCCCGGACCTGGCCGTCGGCGAGCGAAAGTTCGTAGAGGTGGTAATGCTGGTGCTTCAGGAGCTCCCGGTAATCTTCCTGAAAGGGCGCCTTCTTCACGGGGCAGTAGGCGAAGAGCAGGCGGCCCGCGTCGAACGACAGCTCGGGCGTCATGAAGCTTCCCGCGGGAAAATCGGCCGGCGTGATGTCACGCGTGCGCATGGTTTTGCCGGGCTGCTCCAGCAGGAACAGCCCGCCGCCCGGCCGCGCGCGGTTGCCGTACATCTGCGTGAGCTGGTGGCTCATGGTGCCGGGCACGTGCTTGACGAAGAGCAGCGGCGCCGCGGCGAACTGGGGATCGGCCAGCATCAGGGACCGGCGCAGCCGGTGCGCCGTCAGCCAAAAGGCTTCCCAGGCGGCGGCGTCCGCATGGGCGGCCGGCTGGCTGGCCTTCAGCGCGGCGAGCGCGTCCCGGTCCAGTTCCGCCGCTGCCATGCGGCTGAGCAGCCGTTCCGCCGCGTGGGCGTACGTCCGGGGCTCGCGGGGCGAGCCGATGCCGTCCTGCAGGCGCCAGTCCCACTCGATCAACGTTTCCGCGATCGCCGGAAGCGGGTCGGGTGAACAGGCCACGGGGTCGAGGGAGAACGGCCGGCGCTGCGGCACGCAGGTGAGCGGCACGCCGCCGCCTGTCAGGCCGGTGAGCCGCACCGCGCCTGCGCCCGCCGTTGCGCGGATCACAAGATCGCCCCCGTCCGTCCGGCAGGACGGCGCGTTGCCCGAGAGCGTTTCCGCCTTGAACCGCAGCTCGCCCGCCGCCGCGCCCGCGTCCAGCCGCACGCGGAACTCGTCGCCCGCCCGCAGTGCCGCCGTCAGCCCCCAGCTGTCCGGCACGGTTCCGTGCCCCGTCAGCAACATTTGCGCCGGGATTTCTCCATTGCCGATTGCCGATTGCCGATTTTCTCCAACTCCTGACTCAGTGTAAAACCACACGCCCGCCGCCGTGGCGTGCGTCGGCAGCAGCGGCGTGCCGTTCAGCGCGATCGTGACGCGGGCGGGCCGGCAGGCGGGCGCGGCGATGACGAAACGGTACGCGGCCAGCGCGGCCGCGTAATCGGTTTCGTGCCCTCGGTCTTTTTGGAAATCGCACCAAACAAAGGGGTTGCGTTCCTGGACTGCCCGCGCCAGTTTCAGCGCGCTGTCCGGCGGCACGAGCGTGTCCTTGCCGCCGGCCGTGACCGCCAGCGGCATTGTGAACCGCTCCGGATAGTTCACCGCGCTGCGCGTGCGGTATTCGTCCGGTGCCGTCGTCTTCGTGCCGCCGAACGCGGCGCTGATCGCGTCTTGGAAATTCGTGTAGGCTTGGTGGTCGGCGAGCCCGTTGAGCGCGACCACGCCGTCGACCCGCTCCGGATGCAGGGCCGTGAAGGTCAGCGCGCCGCTGGCGCCCATCGAGCCGCCCGAAAGGATCACGCGCTTGACCCGGTACCGCTTTTTGAGATCGCCGATCACCTGCAGCAGGTCCGCTTCGGCGGCCGGCCCCATCCACGAGGTTTTCGCGCGGTAGTCGGGCGAGACGAATAGCATCCGGTTCTGGGCCGCCGCGTCGCGGGCGGCGCGGGCTTCGCCGCGGCCGTCGCGCACGAACTGCCAGCGGTCCGAGCCGTGGCCGTGCAGGCAGATCAGCAGGTCGTGCGGCTGGGCAGGATCGAAGCCGTCCGGCGATAGCAGCACGTAGCGCTGTTCGCTGCCGTCGTGCGCGGCGGTGAAGGCCACGTCATTCGTCACCGCGGCGCAGGCCGTCCCGGCGGCCAGTGCGCAAATCAGAACCGGTGTTCTCGCTTTCATGAGCGCGTCTCCGTGTTTCGTGTGCCGTCTTTCCCGTTCCAGCCCAGCTTCGCGCTGATGCGGCCGGCGGCCTCGCGCACCAGGCGGCCGCATTTCGCGAAGTCCTTGACGGGCAGTTGCGTGGCCAAGCCCGAAAGGCAGAGGGGGCCCACGGGCATTCCTTTGCGGTCGAAGATGGGGGCGACCGCGCAGTGGTTGCCTTCGGTCATCTCGGATTCGTCCGCGGCGTATCCGAGGCGGCGGACCTTTTTCAGCGCGTCGAGCACGGCTTTGCGCGAGGTGAGCGTGCGAGGGGTGAGCCGCGTGAACGACGCCTGATCGAGATACGCGCGCACGCGCTCCTCGGGCCAGTAGGCCAAGATGCATTTCCATCCGCCGACGTGGAGCCACGGCACCCGCAGGCCCTTCTGCACGGCGAACCGGGCCATCGCTCGGCTTTCGGCGCTTTCGAGGACGACCCCTTCAAACTCGCCGATCAAGCTGCCCAGCATGACCGTGAGGCCGGTCGCGTCGCGCAGGGCCGTCATTTCCGGCCACGCAACGTGCGTCAGACTGTATTCGTCCGCGCCGGCGACGCCGAGGTCCAAGAGCTTAGAGGAGAGCCGGTAACGGCCGGAGATCTCGTCGCGGAAGAGGAAGCCGTTGTCGGCCAGCGTCATGGCGATCCGGTACACCATGGTCGTGGAGCAGGCCGATGCCGCCGCGATCTCGTTGCGGTTCATCCCCGTCGGGTGTTTGGACAGCAGGTCCAGGATCACGAGCGCCCGCTCCAGATTCGGCACGTGGTAGTTGTTTTTCCGGCGGCCCATCGTCGATTCCTTCATAAGTTCACCAGTGAACTATAGTACACATATCAAACGACAAAGCAAGACGGGATTCTGATTCTGCCAAAGCGAGGCGCGTGTGCGATCCGGAAGGCTTACGTTAGTGTGCCGTTATGCGGAGGATCTTCCTTTTTCCGCTTCAGTTGAAATTCTCCCTCCGGCCCCGTTCTTTTTCCCCATACGCGCTTGCCGCACTCTGCTGGCTGAAAGTCGCACGGGCGTCCCGCCCAGGTCACACTGACTGCCGCGCTGTCCCGAAATCTTGAGCAACTC
This sequence comes from uncultured Lentisphaeraceae bacterium, assembly GCA_964579865.1. GTDB lineage: Bacteria > Verrucomicrobiota > Kiritimatiellia > RFP12 > UBA1067 > DAOPZC01. The sequence goes on from CAZOIS010000038.1 coordinate 18,077, forward strand.
CAGGTTCCGCAGAATCGGGCCGGCGGGTCTCTATCGGGCCATTTCCGTTCCTTGCTTCGTCGTCATTTCTGCCCTGTAGATGCGCGCTACGTCCTTTTCTTCCCGCCATACTTGTCGACAAGCTTCTTAATGCCACGTGCGGAATCAATCCATTCCTCGATGTAGCCACAACTGCCGCAGAGGTGTCGTGTTATCTGCACATTGCTCAACATGGTTAATCCGGTCGGCACTTGGTTTCCCCAGCCTCCGAAGTAGTCAAGCCGGACGATATCTTGCGAATTACACTTTGGGCACGTGTGGGAGTTTTTCATGTGTGTCAGTCCTCGCCTGCCTCATTTGATGAAGTAGCCGGATGCCCGCCACTGGCCGTCCTTGTCCAGCATCGGTGTCACGGTCTCGACGGCGTCCTTCTTGTTCTCAAACGACGTCTCGAACTCGATGACCACGTATTCCCCGTCGGGCGCGCCCGGCAGCGCGGTTTTGTAGGTCGTGGCCTTCACCTTTCTGGAGACGGGTTTGCCGAGGGGCTGCCGCACCGCCCGTGCCAGCTGCTCCCACTGCGCTTGCGGGACGGCGTTTCTGAAATACGCGGCGGCTTCTTTCCAGCTCTCCGCGTATTTTCCGCCATCCACGAGGGCGACCCACTTTTCGGCGGCCGCCACCGCCGCCTTTTCTTTCTCCGGCTCTGCGGCGATGCCGCTGAATACCGCCGCGATCACACATGCGGCGGCAACCGACACGATCCTGTGCATCATCTTCGCATCTCCTTTCAGACTCTTTCGATATTTCCGCCATCTTTATTCGGCGGTGACCTTGAAGAAACGGTAGGGGGCGCCGGGGGCGTTGGGTGTACCCTGGGTGCCTAGGTCAGTCCAGACCGGGGCGGCGAGGGTTTGCTTGCCCTGTCGGCCGCAGAGAGTTGATACGCACCGGGACTGCGCGGGTCAACGGTACGAGCGGATGCGGGTGAAGTGCTCGGCACGGGACTGAAAAGAGACACGACCGGCGATTCGGTCCGAGCGTACAGGAGGCTTGCCAAGGCGATCAGGCCGAGCATGCGTTTCATGACCGTGTCTCCACCTTCGTGTTTGCGTCAGAAAAAGGATGGTGCCTTAATTAATTCCATATTAATAATAATATTATGTCGGTGAACGGGCAACGGGTATTTTGGGTGATTGGTCGGTGGCCGTCCTTTTCGGATGGCCAGTCGGCAGGGGATTTGATTCAATAAAAAACCGTTAGAAACGGATGTTTGGCAAGGTGTGCAGAAAGGGCGTGCGGAATGAAAAATTTCAGCTTCTACAATCCGGTCAAAGTGGTGTTCGGCAAGGGCACGGTGGCGCAGGTCGGCGGGGAGGCCGCCCGGTACGGCCGCAAGGCGCTGCTGGTGTACGGCCAGTCCAGCCTCAAGAGCTCCGGCGTTTTCGGCCGCATCGGGGCGTCGCTGAAGTCCGCCGGCGTCGAGGTGGTCGAGTTCGGCGGCGTCCAGGCCAATCCCTTGCTCTCGCATGCGCGCCGGGGAATCGACGTGGCCAAGGCTTCGGGCTGTGATGTGGTGGTGGCTGCGGGCGGCGGCAGCGTGCTGGATTCGGCCAAGGGCATCGCGGGCGGCGTGGGGAGCGGCATCGACCCGTGGGAAGTGCTCAACAACGGCAAGCCGTTCACGGACGCGCTGCCGCTGGTGACCGTCCTGACCGTGCCGGCCGCGGGATCGGAGATGAACTGCGGGTTCGTGCTGACCGATGACGTCGAGAGCGGGATCAAGGGCGGAGGCTACGGCGGGACGCCGGTCTTCCCGAAGGTCTCGATCCTCGATCCTGAGACCACGCTGACCGTTCCGCCGCGGTACATGACCTATGCGTGCGCCGACGTGATGTCGCATCTGGTGGAGTTCTATTTCACGTCGCCCGAGGCGTGGACGCCGGTGCAGAACCGTCTGGTCGAAGGACTTTTCCTCTCGGCGATGGAGTGCCTGGCCGCGATCCATGCCGATCCGACGGCGGTCGAGCCACGCGAGGCGTTCATGTGGAACGCGACGCTGGCTTGGAACGGCCTGCCGCCGTGCGGCCTGGGCGGCGCGACGCCGTCGCACCTGATCGAGCACGGCCTCAGCGGCGTTTTCCCGCGCATCGCGCACGGGCACGGGCTCGCGCTGATCCAGCCGACGTGGCTCCGCTGGTTCGCGCTGCGTTCGCCCGCCCGTCCGGCGCGTTTCGCGCGGGCGGTGTTCGGCGTGGATGTCGCCTGCGACACGCTCGCGGGCGTCGAGGGTTCCCGGCGCTACCTCGACTTCCTGGCGCGCTTCGGCGGTCCGCGAACGTGGGCAGACTGCGGCGTGTCGGCGTCCGATCTCGACGCGGTGGCCCGCGACGCGGCCAAGCTCGCGCACGTGTGGGGCATGGCGGATGAGTATTCCGAGGCGCTGATCAAAGAGATTCTGAAAATGGGACTGTGAACGGCGCGCGGGCGGAACGCGTCGGCGGCGCCGGAAAAAAGAAACGGCCGGCGCGAAAGGTCCGGCCGTTTCCGCGAGGCGGATTACACCTTGAATGGCGCGCGGTAGTCGCGCGTGAGCCACGCGGGGTCGCCCGACCCGTCGCGCAGACAGAGCTTCGCGGGGTCCCACAGGATCTTCGCGCGGTGGTAGTAAGCCTGGTTCATCAGGTGGCAGCAGATCGCCGAGCGTCCGCCGACGATCTCATTGGTGATCGGCTTCTGGCGGGTCTTCACGCTGTTGAGGAAGTCCGGGATGTGGCCCTTGCTGACGTAAAGCTTGGTCTTGGCCTCTTCCAAGAACTCCCGCTCCGCGAGCGTGACTTGCGCTTCGCAGGACGAGCCGTCCTCCTTCTTGGTGAACTTGTAGAGCATCTTGCCGTTGCGCGTCAGAGTGAACTTGCCGCGGTTGACCTGCACCTCGCCCTCCGTTCCGAAGAAATGCACGCCGAAGCCGTCCTTGTGGGTGACGGTCACGCCGTTCGCGTAGATCAGCGTTGCGCCGCGCTTGGCGCCGGCTTGCTCGGGCGGGCGGATCTCGACCGGGCCGCCGGCGTCCATGCCCAGGCCCCACTGGGCGATGTCGAGGTGATGCGCGCCCCAGTCCGTGACCGCGCCGCCGCCGAACTCGCGGTATTTGCGCCAGTGCGGGAAATGGGTGTGAATGCCGCGCGGGCTGAGCACCGAATTGTAGACGACCTTCTGCGCGGGGCCGAGCCACAGGTCCCAGTCGAGGCCGGGCTCCATCGGCTCTTCGCTCAGATCGTAGGGGATGCCGGGGTCGCCGAACTGGCACTCCACGCGCTCCACCTTGCCGATCACGCCGTTCAGGACCAGTTCGCAGGCGACGCGGAATTCCTTGCTTGAGCGCTGCATCGAGCCGGTCTGCAGAATGCGCTTGGCCGACTCGACCTCCCGCATGAGCGTGATGGCCTCGTGGACGTTGTGCGTGAGCGGCTTCTCGCAGTAGATGTCCTTGCCCGCACGCAGCGCGGCGAGGCACTGGACCGTGTGCCAGTGGTCGGGCGTGGCGATGCAGACCAGATCGATGTCTTTGCGGGCGAGCAGCTCGCGGAAGTCGACATAGGCCTTGCAGCCCGCGGCGCCCTTCGCCGGGTTCTGGGCATAGAAGTCATCGACCTTTTTCTTGCCGGCGTCGCGGCGCGTGGTATCCACGTCGCAGACCGCGAGGCACTGCACGTCCTGATGCAAGAAATTGCCGAGAAGGCCGCCCATCTGCTTGCCCATGCCGATGAAGCCCATGCCGGGGCGGTCGTTCGGCTTGACCTCGGCGGACCAGATGTGCGAAGGGAGAATGAAGGGGGCGCCCGCGGCGGCCGCACCTTTGAGAAAATTCCTGCGGTTTACGTTCATGGTGCGGCGTCCTTAATTGGCCACGGGTTTAAGTTCGAAGTGGTGGCTCTTCGGCGCGCGCGCCGCGTTGATCTGCGCCTCGTAGTCTGCGATCTGCTTGTCGAGCTCGGCAAGTTTTTCCGCCGGCCCGTTTGCGAGCTGCACCTTGCGCCAGCGCTCGAAATAGACGTTGTTCTTTTTGAAGACCAGGTCGAGCACCTGCATGGCCTGCACGCTGTTGGGCGTGCTGACCGCCGCGAGGTTGAAGCCCTGTTCCAGCTCTTCTTTCGTAAGGGTCGCCACCTTCAGGCCGTCGATGGCGAGGTCGTAGCTGGCCGCTTTCAGGCCGGAGACCTTGAGGACGTAGCGGTTCAGGTCGTCCGTGACAGACGCGATCTTCAGCGCCGCGACCGCGCGGGTGTCGATGGGCATCGGCAGCGCGCCGTCGAGCCGGTCGAAGCTCACGGCGCCGCCGCTGACCTTCAGGTTGGAGATCTCGCAGTTCTTGCGGCAGACGACCTTGCTGAGAAAGAACCAGCGCGAGAGGTCGATGCCGCAGCACGAGACCAGCGCGGGCGCGTTGAGCTGCTTGAGAATCGCCCAGGCCATGATCGTGTGGCCGGCCGGGCCGGGGTGCACTTTGTCGCCGCCGCCGATGATGGCTTCGGGGTTCGTCGCGCGAGCCTTCATCATGAGCGCCATGTAGGGATCGAACTGGTCGACGAACAGCACGCCCTCTTTGGCGGCGACCTCCTTGATGCCGTCGGAAAACTTGCGCAGCGAGAGGTTTTTCACGTCCTGGTCGGGATCGGGGCGCTTCTCCTCGATCGGCTGCGTCGTCATCAGGGCGACCCGCGCGCCGTTTTTCGTGAGCACGTTGGCGATCTCCTTCTGGCTGCGCACGTGCGCGCGGAAAATGTCCTCGCGGAACGCCTGATAGGCGTGGTCGTTCATGCTGAAGTCAACCGTGACGGCCGTGGGCTTCAGCGGCAGCACGTCTCGGGCGAGGCCCGCGCCGACGGCTTTGGTGACCATGTCGTCGAGGATGCTGCCCGTGGCGGCGAAGAGCGCCTTCTCGTCGGTGGCGAAGCGCTTGCGCAGCCAGGCGGTGTCGCCGCCCCAGCCGACGTTGCGGAACGTGTAGGCCCGGAACGGGAAGCGGGTGAGGGCATAGGCCTCGACGTACGTGGTGTAGAGCTTCTGCTCGGTGATGCTGTCGCCCAAGAACACGACGGAGTCCTTGTCTTTAAAGAAAAAGTCCTTTTCCGCCGTCTCGCAGCGGGCCAAGGATCCCGCCAACAGTACGCATCCGAGCAACGCCATCCGCATGTTCATCGAAACGCTCCTTCAGCTTGTGTTTGGTTGTGCCCCAAGTGGAGACTCGTCCCCCGATTCCAGCTTGAAGCGAGGCTTAAACAATACCGCGCCTTTTTCCGCTTGTCGAGCATTGAGCGGTGCGCGTTGAATCTTGATCTTTTCGCGCCGGTGGGTTTTCTGTAAACTGAACCCGCTATTTTTGAAAAGGAAACGGATATGAGCAGAATGGCGTTGTCTTCATGGAGCCTTTCCGTGTGCTGCACCGTGTGTGCCGTGACGGGGGCGGTGTGTCAGGAGGCTCGGTTGACCTATCTTGACCTCGCGCGCGCGCCCGATGCCGCCTGGACGGTGAGCGGCGGCGTCACGAACGCGCTGGTCGAGGTCGCACCGCGCGTGTGGAGCAACGCCGTGGCGCGCGTCGAGGTGCCGTCTGCGGCGGAGGGCTCGCGGGTGCGGGTGAGCGCGCCCGGCGCCGCGATCGAGTTCGTCGGATTGCGCTGGTCCGGCGGATTTCCCGCATCGGCGAAAGTGCTCGGCGACACGTGGGAGCGGTCGTACGGCGATCTGGCGTGGCGTCCGCTCGCGGCGGCCCGGCCGATGCCGTGGTATTTTCTGGCGTCCGACGGACGCGTCACCCACGGCTACGGCGTGGCGGTCCAGCCGAACGCGCTCTGCTGCTGGACGGCGGACAAGGCCGGCATTTCGCTCGCGCTGGACGTGCGCGCGGGCGGCGTGGGCGTGCGGCTGGGAGGCCGCGCGCTGGAGGCCTGCACGGTGGTGAGCCGGGCCGGACGGGCCGGTGAAACGCCTTTCCAGGCGGGCACCGCATTCTGCAAACTGATGTGCCCGCGCCCGCGGCTGACCAAGGAGCCGGTTTACGGGTTCAACGACTGGTATTGCGCGTACGGCGTCAACACGGGCACCAATTTCCTTGAGGATGCGGGCTTCGTCACCTCGCTGATCCCCGAAGCCAAGAACCGGCCCTACCTTGTGATGGACGACGGCTGGCAGGTGAACCCGCCCGCCAAGCAGGGGGTGAGCGGCTTCGGCCCGTGGACGCACAGCAACGCGCGGTTCGCGATGGACATGGCCACGTTCGCGCGGCGCGTGAAGGCGCTTAACGCCAAGCCTGGCCTCTGGTACCGGCCGCTCCGCGCGTGGGCCGAAGTGCCGGAGTCGTGGCGGTTGAAGAAGTCCCGCGACTACATGGATCCGACCCTGCCCGAGGTCAAGCGCCAGATCATGACGGACATGACGCGCTTCCGCACGTGGGGCTTCCAGCTGGTGAAAATCGACTATCTGACGTTCGACATGAACAACCGCTGGGGCTACAACCTCGGCGACCGGGTTGTGCATGATGACCGCGCGTGGGCGGACTCGAGCCGCACCACGGCGGAGGTGATGCTCGACCTCTACCGCACGATGCGGCAGGGCGCGGGCGACGGCGTCGTGATCATCGGCTGCAACGCGCTGGGCCACCTGGCGGCGGGGATCTTCGAACTGCAGCGCACGGGCGACGACACGAGCGGGCTGCAGTGGAAGCGCACGCGCCAGAACGGCGTGAATACGCTCGCGTTCCGTGCGGTCCAGGACCGGGCGTTCTTCGCGGTGGACGCGGACTGCGTGGGCCTGGCCAACGCCGGCGCGGTGCCGTGGGAGAAGAACCTCCAGTGGCTGGACCTGGTGGCGCGGAGCGGCACGCCGCTCTTCGTGTCGTGGCGGCGTCAGCTCGCCGGCCCCGACGAGCGCAAGGCTTTGCGCGAGGCCTTTTTGCGCGCGTCGCAGTCCGCGCCCACGGCCGAGCCGTTGGACTGGATGGAGACGGATGCGCCGAAACGCTGGCGTTTCGGGGACGACGTGGTCACCTACGATTGGGACGATTGATCCCGGTGCGGATGAGGTGAGCGGGATCCGCGCGCGGGCGCTTTTGCGTCCGCAGCCTAACTGGGGATAAGCCCTTCGAGGCCGTTGACTTTCAGCTCCAGCGCGAGCTGCATGATGCGGCCGAGTTCGCCTTTCGGGAAACCTTTCTGTTTGAACCAGAGCAGGTATTCTTCGGGCAGGTCGATGACGCGGCGCCCCTTGCTTTTTCCGAAGGGCATGGTCATCGTGGCGAGTTTCTGCATGTCCTCCCGCGCTTTCTCCTGCATGTCGGCGGGGAGTCCGAGCAGGTCGCTCATATGCGCCTCCCTCGCCCGTCGTGCATGGCCCGACGGCCACTGGGCGTGTCCAGTTCGGCCAGCCGGCGCCTCCCGGCCACGCCTGCGTTGGGGTCAGGTACAAGCCGTTTTTCAATTCGCATGCGCATCCTCACTTTTCGCGACATTATAACAGGTTGTCCCGAACGTCGCATCGGCAAACGCTTCGCGCCGAAAAGGGGAAATCCGCATGCCTTTTTGACTAACATTAATTCATTATTTCAGACAATTAAAGGCGTGCCTATAGTTGTTGACAAAGCCGGTGGGGGCCGTTATTTTGCTCTTTTGTTCACCCGTAATGGGTCGCGGCGAACGGGGCGGCCATTTGCGGTTCTGGGGCCTCAGTAGGATCGGGGGACGTTATGCCGAGTCTGACCAAGGCTTTGCTCTTCTCAACGGTTTGTCTGCTCTGCGGCGTTTCGGCCGCCAGGGAGAACATGCGGGGCGACGCACGGCCTTCACCCAAAGAAGCCGTGCCGCTTGCCGCGAGGGAGAGTCTACGCCAAAAAATCCGGGAGGTCGCGAAAACGAAGCCGGTCCGTGCCAAGGACACTTCAGGACTCGCCGGCAAACTCGACGTTAAGCTGCTCGATGCCTGGAAAACGGCCTCCCGGACGGATGTGAGGACCGCAATCGCGGGGCTCCAGAAACAGAGGGTGCAACTGGCCCCGAACGGCCAGGACGTCGTGGCCGTCGCGTTGCTGGAGGACGGCGCGAATCCGGAGGAGGTTGAACGATCCTTCAAAGCCTGCGGCGCCGGCGTGATCCGTTCCGGGGATGGGGCGGTCAAGGTGACGATCCCGGTCGGTCAGTTGGACAAGCTCGCGCTGGCCGGAGGGGTCCGTAACGTCCGGCCGATCCTGCCGCCGCGGGAGCGGAACACGGTGACGACGGAAGGGGTCTCGGTCTCTCTGGCCAATGCCTGGCACAGCGCGGGGCTTACGGCGCAGGGCGTGAAAGTGGCGGTTGTCGATGTGGGCTTCGCGAATCTTGCGACCCTCAAGGCACAGGACGAGATTCCGGCTTCGGCCGTAGAAGTGAACTATTCTTCGACGACCATGACGGGCGGCTCCAGCGTGCATGGATCCGCCTGTGCGGAAATCCTCTATGACATGGCGCCCGGGGCACTGCTGTATCTGATCAAAATCGATGACGCGACGGATATGGTCTCGGCCAAGAACTATTGCATCGCCAACGGGATCACGCTCGTTTCGTGTTCGCTCGGCTGGGACTGTCTGAACTTCCACGACGGGATGTCCTACGCGAACTGGTATACCACCGCGGCCAACCATCCGGTCAAGGCGGTCGAAGCCGCGGCGACTGCGGGGATCCTGTGGGTTAACGCCGGCGGTAACGAGCAGTGTCAGCATACGCTGATCGACTGGCGCGACGCCGATTCGGACACGATGCTCGACTGGGATGCGACCTCTTACAACGTGAACCCGCTGTACCTCAACGGAAGCTATACGATCCCGGCCAACACGCTCATCGATATCCTCATGACGTGGAACCGCTGGCCGACCACCAATCAGGACTTCGACCTCTATCTGGTCAAATGGGACGGCTCCGACTGGACGATCGTGTACAACAGCCAAAATGTCCAGCAGGGCGACAGCCAGTCCTATCCTTACGAGGAGATCTATTACACGACGACGGCCCAGGCGGAATACAGCGTGGTGGTCGTGAAATTCAGTGCCTCGACAGCGCCGAAATTCATCCTCCGCTACTATTGCGACAATGCGGACGGAGGCGATTCCCAACCCTATTTCTACGGCTATGACAACTCGACCACGCCGGTCCCCGGAAGTGTCGTGATCCCGGGCGATTCCGCGTCGGCCTTCACGGTCGGCTCCCTTGATTTTCTGAAGTACACGACGGGGCCTATCGATTACTTCTCCTCCCTCGGCCCCAACAATCGCGCGTATACGGGCGGGACGGCGGTGATGAAGCCCGACATCTGCGGCCCGGACTATGTGACGGGCGTGTCCTACGGGGCCGAGAATTTCGCGGGCACATCCGCCGCCACACCGCATGTGGCCGGCCTTGCGGCGCTCGTCAAAGGCGTCATCCCGGAATATACGCCGGCCCAGATCCGAGCGGTCTTGGAATCCTACGCGTACGATTTGGGAGGCACCGGCAAGGATAACACCTACGGCGCAGGCGCGGGACAGCTGCCCGCGCCCGCAGTGATCGTCCCGTTGCGGGTGACGGTCGACCAGGCGGAAGGACAGCGCGACCCGACGAACGCGGCGCCGGTGAACTTCACGGTGCTCTTCAGCGAGCCGGTGGCCGATTTCGCGACGGGCGATGTGACCGTCTCCGGCACCGCGCCCGGCACGAAGACCGCGACGGTGACGGGCAGCGGCACGAACTACAACGTGGCCGTTACCGGCATGACGGGCAGCGGCACGGTGATCGCGTCGGTCGCAGCCGGCAAGGCAACGGGGTTTGCGGGAAAAAGCAACTGGGCGTCCACGAGCACGGATAACACGGTCATCTACGACGTGGTCCCTCCGTCGGTGACGGTCAACCAGGCCAAAGGCCAGTACGACCCGACGAACACGGCACCGGTGAACTTCACGGTGCTCTTCAGCGAGCCGGTGAGCGGTTTCGCGGCCGCCGATGTGACGATCTCCGGCACGGCTCCCGGCTCCAAGACGGTGACGGTGACGGGCGGCGGCACGAACTTCAACGTGGCGGTGACGGGCATGACCGGCAGCGGCACGGTGATCGCCTCGGTCGCCTCCGGTGGCGCGGCCGACGCGGCAGGCAACGGTAACGCGGCGTCGACGGGCACGGACAATACGGTCATCTACGACGTGACCGCACCGGCTGTGACGGTCAGCCAGGCGGCGGGACAGCCGGACCCGACGAACGCGGCGCCGGTGAACTTCACGGTGCTTTTCAGCGAGCCGGTGAGCGGTTTTGCGTCCGCCGACGTGACGGTCTCCGGCACCGCGCCCGGCACCAAGACGGCGACGGTGACGGGCAGCGGCGCGACCTACAACGTGGCCGTGACGGGCATGACGGGCGGCGGCACGGTGGCCGTCTCGGTTGCGGCGGGCCTGACGAAGGACGCCGCGGGCAACGTCAACACCGCTTCCACGGCGGTGGACAACACGGTCGAATACGATGTGACCGCGCCGACGGTGACGGTCAACCAGGCGGCGGGACAGCCGGATCCGGCCAACACGGCGCCGGTGAACTTCACCGTGCTCTTCAGCGAGCCTGTGACGGGGTTCGCGACGGGCGACGTGACCCTGACGGGCACGGCACCGGGCACGAAGACGGCGACGGTGACGGGCAGCGGCACGACCTACAACGTGGCGGTGACCGGCATGACGGGGAGCGGCACGCTGATCGCCTCGGTCGCGGCCGGCAAGGCGAAGGACGCGGCGGGCAACGGCAACGCGGTGTCCACCAGCACGGACAACACGGTGACGTGCGACGTGACGCCGCCGACGGTGACGATCAACCAGGCCGCAGGGCAGCGCGATCCGACGAATACGGTGCCGGTGAACTTCAAGGTGGTCTTCAGCGAGGCGGTGACCGGCTTCGGGCCGGAGGACGTGGTCCTGTCGGGCACGGCGCCGGGGCCGATGGCGGCGACGGTGACGGGCAGCAACACGACCTACAACGTGGCGGTGGCGGGCATGACCGGCGGCGGCACGGTGGTCGCCGCCATCGCGGCCGGCGGCGCCTGGGACACGGCCGGGACCGGCAACATTGCTTCCACGAGCACGGACAACACGGTGACCTATGACGTGACCGCGCCTGCGGTGTCGATCAGCCAGGCGGCGGGCCAGCGCGATCCGACGAACGCGGTGCCGGTGAATTTCAGGGTGCTCTTCAGCGAGGCGGTGACGGGGTTCGCGGCGGCCGACGTGGCGGTGACGGGCACGGCGCCGGGAGTCAAAACGGTGACGGTGACCGGCAGCGGCACCAATTATCTCGTGGCCGTCAGGGGCATGACCGGCGGCGGCACGGTGGCGATCTCGATCGCGGGCGGGCTGGCGAAGGACGCGGCGGGCAACGGCAACACCGCGTCCACCTCCGAGGACGATACGGTCACGTACGATCCGGTCGCGCCGACGGTGACGATCATCCAGGCCGCGGGGCAGCGCGACCCGACGAACGCCGCCCCGCTGAACTTCACGGTGGTCTTCAGCGAACCCGTGACGGGGTTTGAGACCGGGGATGTCACCCTCACCGGGACGGCGCCGGGCACGAAGACCGCGACGGTGACGGGCAGCGGCACGAACTACAGCGTGGCGGTGACGGGCATGACCGGCGGCGGCACGGTGATCGCCGCCATCGCGGCCGGCAAGGCGAGGGACGCGGCCGGTAACGGCAACACCGCGTCGACGTCCGCCGACAACACGGTCACCTATGACGTGCTTGCGCCTTCGGTGACGATCAGCCAGGCGACGGGCCAGCGCGATCCGACGAACACGGTGCCGGTCAACTTCAAGGTGGTCTTCGGCGAGGCGGTGACCGGCTTCGGGCCGGAGGACGTGGTCCTGTCGGGCACGGCGCCGGGGCCGATGGCGGCGACGGTGACGGGCAGCAACACGACCTACAACGTGGCGGTGGCGGGCATGACGGGCGGCGGCACGGTGGTGGCCGCGGTCGCGGCCGGGGGCGCGGCAGATTTGGCGGGTAACGGCAATGCGGCCTCCACCAGCACGGACAATGCGGTCACGTATGACCCGGTCGCGCCGTCGGTGCTGATCAGCCAGGCTTTGGGACAGCGCGATCCGACGAACGCGCTGCCGGTGAAGTTCAGTGTGTTGTTCAGCGAGCCGGTGACGGGGTTCGCGGCAGCCGACGTGGCGGTGTCGGGCACGGCGCCGGGGACCAAAACGGTGACGGTGACGGGCAGCGGCACGAACTACAGCGTGGCGGTGGGCGGGGCGACGGGCAGCGGCACGGTCACCATCTCGGTTGCGGGGGGGCTGGCGAAGGACGCGGCAGGCAACGTCAATGCGGCCTCCGTTTCCGCGGACAGCACGGTGACGTATGACGTGGCCGCGCCCTCGGTGACGGTCAATCAGGCCGCCCGGCAGTCGGATCCGACGAGCGGGCCGGCGGTGAACTTCACGGTGGTCTTCAGCGAGCCGGTGGCGGGGTTCACGACCGGCGACGTGACGATCTCCGGCACGGCCACGGGGACGAAAACCGCGACGGTGACCGGCGACGGCACAAACTTCAACGTGGCGGTGACCGGCATGACCGGCGGCGGCACGGTCATCGCCGCGGTCGCGGCGTCCAAGGCGAAGGACCTGGCGGGAAACAGCAACACGGCGTCCACCAGTACAGACAACAACGTCACCTATAACCGGGGCACGTCGCGCGGCACGCCGACAGCCTGGCTCGATCAGTATGGCCTTGTCTCCGGCGGTGATTACGAGGCGGCCGACGTCGCGGATTCGGACAGCGACGGCCTGTCGGCGTGGCAGGAGTATGTCGCGGGGACGGTGCCGACCAATGTGGCGTCGATCTTTTTCGCGACGTTCCTGTACGCGGAGGGACAGACCCGCGTCCACTGGTCGCCCGACTTGACCGGTGCGGTGCCGGCACGCGTCTACTCGATCTATGGCGTCCCTGTCCTGCCGGGCGTGTTTCCGGCGGAGCCGCTGACGAACCTTCCGGCCGGGACGCCGGTGCTGTTGCAGGCGCTTTCAACGAACCGGTTCTTCAAAGTGGGCGTCGGAATGCAGTGAAACGCGTTGGCATGACGGGCCAGCCCGACATGCCGGACTTGTGGTGTTGTCCTGCGCCGGGCCGCCGGGATTGACCGCATTCCCTGAAAAGGGTTTAATGAAGCCCGTTCAAGGATGGAGGTTCCATGCGTGTTTTTACGAGAGTGGGGGGCGCGGTCTGTTTTTGCGCCCTGTTTTTTGGGGGGGGCTGTTCTCATCTGCGTGTGCCCGACCTGAGCTGGATGAAGAGGGCGAATCCGTGGCCTAAGGCGACGGAGGAGGAAAAATTGCGGGAGAAAGCGGTCGAGGGTGATGCCGCTTCGCAGTACATGCTGGGTTTCTCCCTGCTTTACGGGGACGGACTGCCGCGCAATATCGACGAGGGCCTGACGTGGTTGCGCAAGTCGGGCGAGGGCGGATATCTCAAGGCGCAGACTTCGCTGGGGCTGTTGTTCCTGAAAGGGATTCCGGATGTGCCCAGGAACGAAGTCGAGGCTGCCAAATGGCTCGAAAAAGCGGCTGCGCAGGGCAGTCCTGTGGCACAATCGCATCTGGGCGCGCTCTGCCTTTCCAAGGAGAGCCCGGCGCGCGATCCCGAGGCTGGCGTGGTGTGGCTGAAGCGGGCCGCCGGACAGGGCGACGTGACCGCGCAACTGA
>CAZOIS010000038.1:31896-33765 GCA_964579865.1 uncultured Lentisphaeraceae bacterium
GGCGTGGTGTGGCTGAAGCGGGCCGCCGGACAGGGCGACGTGACCGCGCAACTGACGCTGGGGCTGATGTACCACAAAGGATACGTGGTGGCGCAGAACGACGCGGAAAGCGTGCGCTGGTACCGCAGGGCTTCGGACCAGGGCCACAAAGACGGGCAGACCCAACTCGGCATCGCGTATTACCGCGGCAAAGGCGTTGAACAGTCGTTCGAGGAGGCGCGCAAGCGGTTCGAACTCGCCGCCGCTCAGGGCGACGCGCTGGCGATGTCCAACCTCGGCGTGATGGCCAGCCGGGGCGAGGGCATGCCGAAAGACGAGGCCGGCGCGGTCGCATGGTTCCGCAAGGCGGCGGAACGCGGGAACGATGACGGGCAGAGCAATCTTGGTGCCGCCTACTATAAGGGTATCGGGGTCAAGCAGGACTTCGCCGAAGCGGTCAACTGGTTTCGACAGGCCGCCGAGCAGGGGAACGCGGGCGCCCAGTTCCGTTTGGGGGTGATGCGCGCGGGTGGCCTCGGGGGAACGGCGGATGCGGCCGAGGCGGCGAGATGGATCGGCAAAGCGGCCGGGCAAGACTATCCGCCGGCCGTGAAATGGCTGAAAGAAAAGGCCGGTAATAGCGAGAAGGAAGCGCTCAATGGCGAGCGCTGAACTTCGCGTTGAATCTTCGGCGTTGAGCGTTTGATCGGCTTCTCAGGGGATTCTTGCGCCGACCGGGCCGCCGTCCGTGGCGAGCGCGGTGCCTGGCGTGCCGGGCTTCAGGCGGTAGTCGCGCGCGGCGGCATTGACGAACTGCGGCTCGGCGACGATCGAGCCCTCGTCCATCCCCGTTTCGGCCTGATACGTCGGAAAGTCGGCGGCCGGGTAGTCCGTCTTTTCCAGCCAGCGCATGACCGGCTTGTCCGGCGACCAGTAGAGGTTGTTCTGCAGGGTCAGGCCTTTGCGCCAGTCGTTGAACATGCGCGTGCAGCGGTTGCTGCTGCGCACGAAGATGTTGTTGCGGACCACGAAGCCGGTGGTGGCGGACGGGTTGTGGTAGAACATCAGGTGCGCGCCGTTGGGGTCCGGACGCTGCGCGTGCGACCAGCAGTAACCCGCGTCCACGCAGGTGTTGTGTTCGAACACGATGTTGCGTGTGACCGCTGTCGCGGGACGGTTCCAGAACTCGAAGGAGTATTCGGCGTTCCAGATGACGTTGTCGCGGTAGGTGATGTTGATCTCGTTCGAATCGTCGCCGTTCCCTTGGTTCGTGATGGCCGCGTCGTAGACTTCCCAGATGCGGTTGCGCTCGACCACGTGGTCCTCCGCGCCGCCCCAGAATTCGATGGCGTTGCCGAAGCGGACCGGCTTGCCGTTCGGCTGGAAGAACTGTAGGCCTCCGCCGATCCAGCTGAGGTCGCAGTTGCGGATGGTGATGCGCTTGGTGGTTCCGCCGCCGAAGCCGTGCGCGCCGCCGTAGCGGACCGCGAGCCCGTCGTAGGTGATGTCGTGCTTGCCGCCCTGGTTGATGATGTGCGTCGTGAGGGCCAGCTCGACGCTGCTGAATTTCTTGGCGGGGTTGGCGTCGCACGCGACGACCACGCGCTTGAACTCCTCGTCGTACCAGAAGTCGAGCGGGGCTTTGAGCTCATCCAGCGACCATTTCTTGACGCCCCACTTTTCGCCGTGGTTGAGGATCAGGATGCCGGCGTCGCGCCGGATGGCGACGTTGCCGTCGGGGACCTCGGCGCGCCAGATGCCGAGCGGCTCGAAGTCGAACACCGCGCCGGGCGGAAGCGCGCCGCCGATGCTGAAGTGCAGGTAGGCGGCCTCCATCTTGTTTTGCTCCAGCATGACCACGTCGAGCGTCTGCCACTCCGTGCCGATCGC
>CAZOIS010000039.1:0-33191 GCA_964579865.1 uncultured Lentisphaeraceae bacterium
CGCAGCGTCGAAGCTGCCGCTCGGCTCTCGAGATCGTCAGGCGTGTCTCCACGCCCTGGTCCGTGACCGTGACGATCAACGCACGCCTATGGTCGATCCACAGGCCGACTTTGCTTTTCATGGAGCGCTCCTTTCCTTCTCGGTGTCAATCCGGATGACGCCCGCTTTGTATTTCCTCTCTACGTTCACTTTAAGTGTAGCCCTGACGCCGCGTTTCGTCAAGAAATGGCGGATGACGCAACGGGGCCGGGCCAGGGCGTTTCTGTTTGGCATTCCGATGCGTATTTACGGTCGGCTCGGAGATCCGACCCAAGAGGGGACGAAAACGTCGCGCCTTGCGTGTTCAGGTCGTGCCTGACCTTCGGGCGGGCGCAAATCGGTCAAATAGAAACGCCCTGCGGGCCGGGCTCATCCTCGATCCGCAGACCGATCGCTTAACCGAAAAGGGCCATCGACGCCTCGCCTGTTTAGCGCGTATTATGGAGGCCCTTCTTTCCGCTGGCGGGGTTCACGGTTTTTCGGGCGGAGGGAAGTGGAAATCGAAGCGCTTGATGTTCTTTGTTTCCGGGTCGACCATCAGCAGCGCGCGGGCGACATACTCGGGTGGGTTTTGGATCTCCCAGTACGTCTCGCCGTCATGGGGGATCTCTTTGACGATCACGGGATCGGGCATCACGAGCGTGAATTTGTCGCGCACCATCTGGACCGCCTCTCGCAACGGCACCGGCGCCTGCGGCGAGAAGAAAAGCTCTTTGATCTTCCCTTTTTTGCCGGTTTTTGTGAGGTAGCAGTCGGAGCTGATGAACTGCCAACCGTACATTGAGAACGCGTCGCGTTCGAGAAAAGCCAGCATCTTATCGTCGCGGTCATTGTTGGTAAGCTGCGTGTAGGTCCGGAGGATCAGGCGTCGGATTTTTTTGTAGCCCTCCATCTTGGTCGTTTCCAACTGCGTGGCCTTGGTGAACGATTGGGTCTTGGCCGCCTCGGGAGACTTGTTCAGCGTGTCGATCCAGGCGAGGTCGTGGGGTGAGAGCTTCGCGCGTGTGGTCGCGATCGTCGAGCCGTCCGGGCGTTTGATGAAGATCTTGCCCGCATCCTCTTTCACGAAAGACCCCTCGATGGTGTTGCCGTTCACCGACGTCCAGATGCGGACGGGCGGAGCCGTTTCCGGTCCCTTTTGCGTTTGCGCGAAAGCGGAGGAAACGGCGAAGAGGAATGCAAGGAAAAGACGGCGTGCGGTCGGCGCGTGACGAGAGCTCATTTCAGATCTCCTTGTGGCCAGTAAGATAACGGTTCTGTGTTGATCGCGCAACGGGGAAGTGGCTTTTTTAGGCTTGCCGGCGAGGCGTAGACCTTCTATGATGTGTGTCAATTTGGCACTGTGAACAGGTGTGACACCTATGGCATCCGGCTTTTTTGACAGATTGGTCGCGCGGATCGACAAGCTGAACCCCGAAAGTCTCCAGGCGCAGATGTTGCGATTGGCGCAGGAACGGGGTTTTCTTGAGACGATCTTTCAGACGATTCAAGAAGGCGTGGTCGTCATCGACAACGAGGGACGCCTGCTCTATGCCAACCGTGCGGCGGAAAAATTGGCCGGCTTTGACTTCGCGCGGTCCAAGGGGCGGTCGATCCTGCGGTTCCTGCGCGAATGGGACTGGGAGCATCTGCTGGAGGTGCCGGAGGCGGAGAGCGGGTGGGCCCGCATGGTGACGCGCGAGATCGAGGTCTCGTATCCCGAACATCGCTTTATCAGCGTGTATGCCGTGCCGCTGGACGAAGACGGGCTCGTCGAGAAGGGCGTGCTGGTGATCCTGCGCGACGTGACGCGTGACCGCAAACAGGAGGCTTCTGCCTTGGAAAGCGAGCGCTCGAACGCGGTCAAGCTTTTGGCTGCGGGCGTGGCGCACGAGATCGGCAATCCGCTCAACGCGCTGAACATCCACCTGCAACTGCTGGCCCGCGAGTTGCATGATTTGCCGGCCGGCCCGCGCGAGTCGCTCGAGGAATTGGTGCAAGTGGCGAGGACCGAGGTCGAGCGGCTGGACACGATCATCACGCAGTTCCTGCGGGCGATCCGGCCCACCAAGCCTGTGCTGGCTCCCGAGCAGCCGACGGAGGTGCTGCAGGAAACGCTGAAGTTGCTCAAGACCGAATTCGAGAACCGGCGCATCGCGGTTTCGGTGGACATTCCGGATGCGGTTCCCATGGTGCACCTCGACCGGTCACAGGTCAAGCAGGTGTTTTTCAATCTCATCAAAAACGCGCTGGAGGCCATGCCGGACGGCGGCTCGCTGAAGATCGTGTTCGGCGTGGGCGACGTGTATGTGGACATCTCGTTCGTCGATACGGGCAAGGGAATCGCGCCGGACGAGATCGGGCGCGTCTTTGATCCCTATCACACCACGAAGCCTAAGGGCAGCGGGTTGGGGCTGATGATTGTGCAGCGCATCATCGAGGAGCACGGCGGCGAGATCGAGCTGGCGAGCAAGCCGGGGACGGGAACCTGTTTCAAGATCCGCCTGCCGCGTTCCGAGCGGCGGGTCAGGCTTCTCAACACGGGGTCGTGATATGTCAGACAAACCGGTCATTTTGGTCGTGGACGACGACAAGAACACGCGCGACGGGTTGCAGCGCGCGCTGCAGCGGCATTATACGGTGAAAACGGCGGAAAGCGCCGACGCCGCGCTGAATGTCCTCGGCAGCGAGCCGGCCGTCGACGTGATGCTTTCGGATTTGCGGATGCCCGGAACGGACGGGTTGGGACTGTTGCGCCGCGTGAACGCGCAGCATCCTCAGACGGTGTGCATCCTGCTGACCGCCTACGGTTCGGTGGAGGTCGCGGTGGAGGCGATGAAGCAGGGCGCATACGATTTTCTGACCAAGCCGATCAACCTCGATCATCTCGACATGCTGGTGGCGCGCGCGCTGAAGTCGCGCGATCTTGAAAAAAAGGTCGAGACGCTGGAGAGTCAGCTCAACGAGAAGTTCGGCATGGAGAACATCATCGGCGAGTCGGACGCCATGCAGCGGGTGTTCGAGATCATCCAGCAGACCGCGCCGACCCAGGCGTCGGTGCTGATTCAGGGCCCGAGCGGGACGGGCAAGGAACTGGTGGCGCAGGCCATCCACCGCTTGAGCACGCGGGCCAAGGGACCGTTTGTGGCGGTCCACTGCGCGGCGCTTTCCGCGACGCTTCTGGAAAGCGAGCTGTTCGGCCACGAGAAAGGCGCGTTCACGGGCGCAACGGTGCAGCGCAAGGGCCGTTTTGAGCTGGCGGACGGGGGCACGCTGTTCCTCGACGAGGTGTCCGAGATCGACGCGTCCGTGCAGGTGAAACTGCTGCGGGTATTGGAGGAGCGGACCTTTGAGCGGGTGGGCGGCGAGGAGACCATCGAGACCGACATCCGGGTGATCGCCGCCACGAACCGCGACTTGCGCGAGTATGTGCATCAGGGCAAATTCCGCGAGGACCTTTTCTTCCGCTTGAATGTGGTGGACATCTCGCTGCCGTCGCTGGCCGAGCGGGTGGGCGACATCCCTCTGCTGTCCGACCGCTTTCTGAAGGAGTACTGCGAGAAAAACGGCAAGCGCATCGAAGGACTGACGCCGGATGCGGTGGGCCTCCTCGCCGCATATGCGTGGCCCGGCAACGTCCGTGAACTGCGCAACACGATCGAGAAGATGGTGGTGCTGGCGCGCTCCGATCGGCTGTCGGCTCGTGACGTGCCGGCCAACATCCGCGAGGCGGTCAAGGGCCATGCCGGTATCGTCAGCCGCGCGCCGGTTCTGACGACCGGGTCGTTGGCGGACACCGAGCGCCGCAAGATCATGGCGGTGTTGGAGAAGAACGGCGGCAACCGCACGCGCGCGGCCGACGAGCTGGGAATCAGCCGGCGGACGCTGCACCGGAAGTTGCGCGAGTATAAAGAGCGACAGGCGGACGAGAACGCGCCGGATGGGGAGCAGCTATGAACAAAAGACGTTTCTGGATGGCCGTGACGGTGTGCGCTTTGTGGGGCGCATGGGCGTGGGCGCAGGGACTGGTCGTCTGTAAATCCTGCGGACGCGAGGCCAAGCCCGGTGCGACGGCGTGCGAGCACTGCAAGGCCGCGTTGCCGAAGCCGAAGGCGGCCGAGACGGAGGCGAAGCCCGAGGTCGCGGTGCCGGATAACGCGGCCGAGATCGGCCGCGGTGCCGCGGCCGAAGTCGAGGCGAGCGTCAAACAGGCGCGGGAACTGGAGAAGCTGCAGCCCGAGGTCGCGCTGAGCTATTACCAGAACGCGTTGGCGCTCATGCGGCTTGTGCCTGCGGGCACGTACCCCGCGAACGTGGGCGAGGCGATCCTGGAGGGGAACAGGCGTACGATGCAGGCCCTGCAGCGGGGGCGTGTGCCGTGCAAGAAATGCGGCGGGACGGGCAAGTACCAGCTCGACATGGGCAAGGTGGACCGCAAAAAAGGCGTCAAGAGCCTTGAGGGGGTCGCGTGCCCGGCCTGTAAAGGGCAGGGCGGGGTTATGGGATACCGCGACGCGACAAAGGTCATGGCGGCCGTCCAGCAGGGGCGCAATGAGTTTGAACGCCGGCAAATGGTGGCGGGCGGGGTGAAGGTCGGCCGCGCGTTTGTGCCGGCCGAGGTGGAAAAAAAGTTGAACAATCGGCAGCGGGCGCTGGTGATGACGGGCGTCCCCGTGCCGTGCCCGGAGTGTCATCTCGCGGCGCGGCAGACGTGCACGGCCTGCCGCGCATCGGGCTGGGTGAAGTGCGATCAGGAGAATTGCGTGCAGGGCCTTTTGAAAGAGACCCGGAAAGCCGGGACGCGGTTGGAAAAGCGGTTGAACGAGGAGTCGGTCAAAAAGTGTCCGAAATGTGAAGGCCTGGGGGAAATCCGCTGCCCGACCTGCAGCGGCAGCGGCGGCGTGGCCTGCAAGAAATGTGACGGCAGCGGCTTGGCTCCGCGTTGCGCGCGGTGTACGGGGACAGGTTTGATGGCGTGTGCGAAATGTAAGGGGACTGGCCAAGTGAAAGGCGGCCCGTGCCCGGAATGCAAAGGAGAAACCATGGTGCTGTGTACGACATGTCGCGGGGAAGGGGCGCAGTCTCGATGAACGAAGTTCCCGCATTTATGTTGCCGAATTTTGAGGTGCTGGGACTGCTCGGGCGCGGCGGCATGGCCTCCGTCTGGAAGGCTAGGCAGATCTCGCTGGACCGCTATGTGGCGGTGAAGATCCTCTCGTCCTCGTTCTCGACGGATCCGGAGGACATTCAGCGTTTCCGCCAAGAGGCCCGGACTGCGGCTCAGCTGAAGCATCCCGGGATCGTCCAGATTTACGATGCGAATTTCTCGAACGGCGTCTATTATTTCGTGATGGAATTGGTGGACGGGTATACCATGGGCGACCTCTTGCGGCGCAAGGGGCAGATCGGCGAGGCGGATGCGCTGATCGTAGCCGAGAGCGTGGCGGTGGCGCTGGACTATGCCTGGACGCATTATCAGATGGTGCACTGCGACATCAAGCCGGACAACATCATGGTTGACGCCGATGGCACGCTGAAGGTCACCGACCTGGGGCTTTGCCGGTCCGTGACGCTGGCCAAGGGCGTGATCGGCAACGGGAACGCAGACGAGATTCTCGGAACGCCCGCCTACATGTCGCCCGAACAGGTCTACGGCAGCGAGAAGCTGGATTGCCGTTCGGACATCTATGAGCTGGGCGCGACGCTGTACCACATGGTGACCGGACGGATGCTGTTTCACGGCAAGACGGACGACGAGATGATCCACTGTCACGTGGACAAGTCGCAGGCTCCCGACCTGCGCGATTTCGTGCCGCATGTGAGCAACGCGTTCGCCCTTCTCCTGGAAAAAATGTTGGCGAAAGATCCGAGCCACCGGCATCGCGACTGGAAACTGGTGCTGGCCGACCTGAACCGGGTGCGCGAAGGGCATCCGCCATGGCCTTCGCTTCTTCCCCCGTTCGGCAGCTCGATGCTGCGCAAACTCGACTGAGACGCGGCGGCATGCGATGAAACGCGGGCAGATATTCCATGGTGGCGCGCTGTGGGCGGCGCGGGCCGAGTGCGCCGCCTCCCCGCTCGAGCGGATGCGCGGCCTGTTGGGGCGGCGGTCGTTGGGGCCGGGCGCGGCGCTCGTGATCGAACGGTGTAACGCGGTCCACACGGTCGGAATGCGTTTCGCGATCGACCTGGTGTTTCTGGACCGCGTCTGGCGGGTGACGCGTGTCGTGCGGAATGTCGGCCCCGGACGCCTCATGGTTTGGGGCGGGTGGCATTCCGCGCGCGTGATCGAGTCCGAGGCGGGGCGCCTCGATGTGGACGCGCTGAGATCGCGTGAGGAGTTGACGTTCGTATGCGGAGCGGCAGATTAGGGAGACGGAAAAATATGCGAAAAGAGGGATTGTTGTTTGCGGTCTTTTGCGCGGCGGCTTGGCCGTCGTTCGCCGGAACGTCGATGCCGTGGGACCGCGCGACGCTTTACCAGACGCCGCGGGTGTTCGAGGCCTCGCAGTTCGCCACGAACGACGTGAAGGCGGTGTTTTACGAGGGCGAGCCGTATCAGGGCAAGCCGACGCGCGTGTTCGCCTACTATGCGCTCCCGAAAACGGAGCCCGGCAAGAAGGTGCCGGGGATCGTTTTGGTGCACGGCGGCGGCGGATCGGCTTTCATCAGATGGGTGAAACTGTGGAACAGCCGCGGCTATGCGGCGATTTCGATGGACACCTGCGGCTCAGTCAGCGGCAACGCTTACGGGGAGGAGCAAAAAGGCCATGTGCGGCACGCGTGGGCCGGGCCCGCGGGCTGGGGGGGCTTCGACAAGTATGCCGACCCCGTGCGCGACCAGTGGACCTATCACGCGGTGGCGGCGGTCGTGCGCGGGCACTCGCTGCTCCGCTCGCTTCCTGAAGTGGACGGCACCCGCGTGGGCGTCACGGGGATTTCGTGGGGCGGATATCTCACCTGCATTGCGGCGGGGGTGGATGACCGTTTCGTGTTCGCCGTGCCGGTTTACGGCTGCGGGTTTCTGGGCGACAACTCCACTTGGCTGGACCGGTTCCAAGGCATGGGGCGGGAGAATGCGCAAAAGTGGCTGGAACGGTGGGACCCGTCGGTCTATCTGCCGCTGGCCAAAATGCCGTTTCTGTGGGTGGACGGCAGCAACGATTTCGCTTACCCCATGGATTCGCTGCAAAAGAGCTACCGCGCGCTCAACGTGCCGTACACGCTTTGCGTGCGGTTGCGGATGCCGCACGGTCACGGCGCGGCAGGCGAGAACCCCAAAGAGATTCACGTGTTCGCCGATCATTTTGTGCGCGCCGGCAAGCCGTTGCCCGCGTTCACGTCCGTCAAGCGAGCGGGCCGCAAAGTGACCGCGGCCTTTGCCAGCGGGCCTTGCACGGTCGTCAAAGCCGAGCTCAATTACACGCTGGACAAGGGCAAGTGGAAAGAGCGCAAGTGGCTGGCCGAGCCCGTGCCCGTGAACGCCTGCTCCGGCGCCCTTTCGGCCGAGATTCCGGAGGGCGCTGCCGTCTACTACCTCAATCTCTTCACGGACGAAGACCTGGTGGTCAGCAGCGAACACGAGGAGCTGTGACGGCGTTTCTTCGCGCTTCCCTCAGACGTTGGCGACGCGTTCGATCTCCGCTGCCGGGATGGCGCCTTCGCGCAGCACGCTAAGCGTGCCGTCGGGGGCGACTTTCACCACCGTGCTGGCTACGCCGCCGGGCGAGACGCCGCCGTCGATCACGAGATCCGCTTCGAGCCCGACGTCCTTGAAGGCCTCGACCGCGCTGGTCGCGGGCATGGCGCCGCTGAGGTTGGCGCTGGTCACGCGCAGCGTGCCGCCGCAGGCGGCGATCAGCGCGCGCGTGGCCTCGTGATCCGGCACCCGGAAGCCTTCGAACGTGTCGCCGCACGGCAGGACGAGCGTGAGCGCGCCGGGCCAGAAGGCGTCGGCGAGGCGGCGGGCGGCCGCAGGGAAGGCCGCGCCGAAGGCCGTTACGGCCTGAGGGTCGGAGGCCAGCAGGGCGATGGGTTTTCCGGTGGGTCGCCCCTTGATGGTGCAGATGCGTGAGATGGCGGAGGGGCACGCCGGATGTGCGGCGATGCCGTAGACGGTGTCGGTCGGGATGACCA
The DNA here is from genome assembly GCA_964579865.1 of uncultured Lentisphaeraceae bacterium. Classification (GTDB taxonomy): domain Bacteria; phylum Verrucomicrobiota; class Kiritimatiellia; order RFP12; family UBA1067; genus DAOPZC01. The sequence goes on from CAZOIS010000039.1 coordinate 8,155, forward strand.
CTACCCCGGCGGCGCGGAGCAGGCGGGCGGCGGCCGCAAGCGTCTCTGAGGTCGGATTTTGCATGCAAAATATGTACCACACTTGTGATTGCGGCGCAAGGCGTGTAAGATACGGAGACGTTTGTTAAACCGCAATAGGCATGTGTTTTCGTGCGTTTCTGCGTGCGGAGAAAGCGGAAGGGGCGTCATGAGTCAGAGCGTTCTGGTTACGGGAGGCAGCGGCTTTTTGGGGATCAACCTGATCCGGCATCTGCGGAGCAAGGGCATAACCGATATCCGGTCGATTGACCTTGTGCCGTTCGATTATCCCGAGAAGGGGTTGGTGAAGGCGGCCGTCGGCGACATCCGCGACCTGTCGGCGCTCAAGAAGGCGATGGAGGGCGTGACGTGGGTGATCCATACGGCCGCCGCGCTTCCCCTGTATTCGGAACAGGACATCATGACCACGGATGTGGACGGCACGCGCAACGTGATGACGGTCGCCCGGGAGGCGGGGGTGGAACGTGCGGTCATGATCTCTTCGACGGCGGTGTACGGCATACCGGACCATCACCCGCTTTATGAGACGGACACGCTGAGCGGGGTGGGCCCGTACGGCAGGGCCAAGATCATGGCCGAGGAGATGTGCCTTGACGCCCGCAGGCAGGGGCTTTGCGTGCCGATCATCCGTCCCAAGTCGTTCGTGGGGCCCGAGCGGCTGGGCGTGTTCGCGCTTTTCTACGACTGGGCCTACACGGGCCACGGATTCCCGATGATCGGCAACGGCAAGAACCGCTACCAGTTGCTCGACGTGGAGGACCTGTGCGAGGCCATCTGGCTGACGCTCACGCTGGACAGGACCAAGGTGAACGACACGTTCAACATCGGCGCCAAGGTTTTTACGACGATGCGCGAGGACTATCAGGCGGTGCTCGACGACGCGGGCCGAGGCAAAAAAATCAGCGGGTTCCCCGCCGCGCCCATGATCTGGACGCTGCGTTTTCTGGAAAAGCTGCATCTCTCGCCGCTCTACATGTGGGTCTATGAAACGGCATGTAAAGATTCCTTCGTCAGCATCGAGAAGGCGGAGCGCGTGTTGGGGTATGCGCCGAAGTATTCGAACAAGGACGCGCTGGTCCGCAATTACCGGTGGTATGTGGCGAATCTTGACAGCTTCAAAAACGCGTCGGGGGTCTCGCACCGCGTGCCGTGGAAGCAGGGCGTCCTGCGGTTCGCGAAATGGTTTTTCTAAGGTTCGGAAGGCGGCCCTGCCGGACGATTGGGGTACGGGCGAGGATACGGAGTTGTTGAAACTGGAAACTTTAAATCGGAAGCCGTTTTTATGTGCGGTGGCGCTTGCGGGATTGCTGATCGGCGGCTCAGAGGCTGCGGAGAGCCTTCGCCTGACGAGCCCCGACGGCGCGGTGCAGGGATGCGTGTCGGTGGACGGGACTGGACAGCTGGTCTATTCGGTCGCGTTCCGCGGCGTAGAGGTGAACGCCCCCTCGCCGGTCGGCATCACGCTTGACGGCTGTGATCTCGGCCGGGTCGGCACGCTGACGGCGCTTCGGGTCAGTGAGGCCCAGGCCTGCTATCCCGTGCGCGGCGCACACGCGGAAGCGCGGCTCGAAGCGCTTCGTGCGCTCTATCATGTGCAGCCGCAGTCGGGGCCTGCGTATGGCCTTCAGGTGATGGCCGCGAACGAGGGTTTCGCATGGCGCATCTTGGTGCCGGGCAAAGGCAAACGGCGGGTGAACGCGGAGACCGCCTGCTGGCGGTTGCCGCCCGCGAGCCGCGTCTGGTTCGCGGAGCGTGCGTCCGAGTGGAAACTTAAAACCTATGCCGGCGAGTGGATCAGTGCGCCGTTAAGCGGACTGCATGCGGTTTCGCCCCAAGGGCCGGTTCAGACGATGCCGCTGGTGGCGGAACTGCCTCAGGGGTTGGGGTATGCGCTGGTGACCGAAGCCGCGCTGTTCAGGTACAGCGGCTTGCGCCTGCGGGCCGGCCCCGACGGTGCGCTGCGCGGCTGCTTTACCGAGCCGGACGGGTTCGAGATGGAGGGGGCCGTCCAGACGCCGTGGCGCGTCACGCTGCTGGCGCCGACCCTGGATGCGCTGGTGAACAGCGATTTGGTCAGCCACCTGGCACCACCGCCGGACCCTGCTCTTTTTGAAAACGCCGGGTGGATCCAAGGCGGGCGCAGTGTCTGGAGCTGGTGGCAGGGGCTCGGCGACTATCTTTCGGTGGAGGGCGAGAAGCGCGTCATCGACCGGGCGGCCGAACTGAAATTCGAGTTCACGACGTTGGACGAGGGCTGGGAGGCGGGGACCAACGCCTGGGATGTCCTGAAAGCGATGTGCGACTACGGACGGACGAACAAGGTGCGCGTGTTTGTCTGGAAGCACTCTAAAGAGTTGAACCTTCCCGGCGGCGATTTCGCCGCGCTGCGGAGTTTTCTGGACAAGGTGCAGTCGGCCGGTGCGGCCGGCGTGAAAGTCGACTTCATGAATAGCGAGGCGTTTGACACGGTCGTGTTCGACGAGCGGGTTCTTCGCGAGGCGGCGTTGCGGAAGCTGCTGGTGAATTTCCACGGGTGTCAAAAACCCTCGGGCGAGAGCCGCACCTATCCCAACGAAGTGACCCGCGAGGGCGTGCGTGGCTTGGAGCTGAACCGTATCACCGAAGCGTTTCTGAAAAAGCAGCGCGAGAAGGGGGCGGACCTGGGCAAGCGCGTCCACGTGCCCGGAGGCGAGAACCAGAATCTTCCCGCTTCGCATGACGCCGCGCTGCCGTTTACCCGGTGTGTCTCGGGGCACGCGGACTACACGCCGCTGGCGTTTTCGAGGCCCGGCGACACGACCTGGGCGCACCAGTTGGCGATGGCGTATCTGGTGACCTCGCCACTCTTAGTTATGGCCGAGCATCCGCAGCGGCTGCTCGACGAGCCCGGATTATCCGCCGTGGTTCCCTTTGTGCGGGAACTGCCGGTGGCGTGGGACGAGACGCGCGTTCTCGAAGGCAGCCGCATCGGCGAACTCGCGGCGTTCGCGCGGCGCAAGGGCGAGGTGTGGTATGTGGCGATGGTGAACGGGACGTCAGGGCTGAAGATGGTTTCGTTCTCGCCGGAGTTCACCGGGTGGGATCGGGTGCGGATCGAGCAACTGGCGGACGTGCCGGGCAAAGCCGCCGCGGTCGCGGCCGCATACCGCTCTGCGTCGGGGACCGCGCCGCTCATCGTGACGCTTGAGCCGTGTGGCGGGTTTGTGGCCAAACTGGAAAAAGGATCGTTTTAACAGCGTTTTGACAAGACAGGAGAAACACTATGTCGCGCACGGATTTGTCGGTTGAACTCGCGGATGAGATCCGCAGGCGGGTTTTCGCAGAGCCTGGTTTCATGAAGGTGACACAGGTGGTCCGCCGGGGCGGAAACACGTTCCGCGTCAGCTTGCGCCCCGTGGTCATCAAAGGTGAGAAGCGTTTTCAGGGCGAGATGACCGATGAGGGGCAGACCTCGGTCAAGAATTTTGACCTTGAGGCCGCACAGATAGGCCTGGAGGATATGCTGGCGCAGACCGGTCCGCGCGAGTTGCATCTGATGACGGCGACGGGCGACCTGCACGTGCGCGTCACCAAGAAGGGCAAGGCGCTGGAATCGCGCAGCGCGAAGATGGAACGCGCCGTGGACGAGTGCCCCGGCCACGACCGCGTCAAGCGCCAGCCGCTGACCTCGTTCGACTCTTCGGCGTTGCTGAAGGCGATCGAGATCGCGGATGCCGACGGCCGGATCAAGGCGTCCATGCGAGGAAAGTACGATCAGGTGAATGAATTCCTGAAAGTCATCGACTCCGTCATCTCGGAAAAACCGGAGAAGACGCTGAACATCGTGGACTGCGGCTGCGGGCGCGTCTATCTGACGTTGGCCGTGTATTTTTATCTGACCCAAGTGAGGGAGTTTGACGTGCGCGTGTGCGGCATCGATCGGAAACCCGATGTGATCGCGACGGCCCGCAAGCTCGCCGCGGGCTTGGACGTCGCCGAGCATGTGACGTTCATCGAAGGTGACATCGCGACGAGCGAGCCGGAGTTCGAGCCGGATCTGCTGCTGAGCCTGCACGCGTGCGACACGGCGACGGACGAGGCGCTGGCGCGCGGCATCGAATGGAAGTGCCGTTACCTGCTCTGCGTGCCCTGTTGTCAGCACGAGTTACACAAGACGCTGAAGGAGGGCGGGCCGATGCAGGCAGTCTTGCGCCACGGCATTCTGCGTGAGCGGCTGGCGGACCTGTTGACCGACACGTTCCGAGCCCAGATTCTGCGGGTTTTGGGGTTCCGCGTCAACGTGATGGAGTTCGTCTCGGCGGAGGCGACGGCCCGGAACGTTCTGCTCAAGGCGGAGTTCTCGGTGAAACCGGGACAGCAGGCTGCGGTCAGTGAATACCTGGAGCTGCGCGACTTTTGGAAGGTCACACCGTGGCTCGAAACCCGCATGCAGCGGCTGATGGGGAAATACCTGTCGCGGTACTGAGGCCGGTCAGACGAGTTCTCCTGGCCGCTGGCAGAAAGGCCGGGCATCGGCGATATCGTCCGCGCCGCAGGCCAGCATGACGAGACGGTCTATGCCGAGGGCGATGCCGCCGCAGGGCGGCATACCACGCTCGAGGGCGGCGAGGAAGGGCTCGTCCAGTGGATAGACCTCTTTGCCGAGCGCGCGCCGCTCCTGGGCCGCCTCTAGGAAGCGCGCGCGTTGCGCGGCCGGGTCGCAGAGCTCGCTGTAGGCGTTGGCGAGCTCGAGCCCCCCGACATAGACTTCCCAGCGCTCGGCCACGAGTGGATTGTCCGCTTTCAGCCGGGCCAGCGAGGCGGCGGGGGCGGGGTAGTCGGTCAGCACGCACGGCTTGTCTTTCGGCAGGGCCGGCTCAACCTTGCCGACCATGTCCATGTCGAAACGGTCGGCATCCCAGTTGGCGGCGGGATCCCAGCCCGCCCATTTCTCGTAGGCCTCGCGCACGGTGTGGCAATGCCAGGGGATGGAAAGGTCGATCGCGGCGCCGCGGTAGGTGAACGATGTCTGGCCCGCGACTGTCCGGAAGACGTGGGCGAACAGGGCTTCGGTGTCGCGCAGAATCTCGGTGTAGTCCGCACCGGCGCGATACCATTCCAGCATCGTGAACTCGGGATTGTGGCGTCTGCCGCACTCGCCGCTGCGAAAGCAGGGGCCGATCTGGAAGATGCGCGGGCAGCCTTCGGCGAGCAGACGCTTCATGTGGAGCTCGGGCGATGCGCGCAGCCAGGCGCGGCCCGAGGGGGGCGTGTCGATGTTCGTCTCGAGCGCGGGCGCGGGGATGCGCACGGGGGTCTCGACTTCCAGAAAATCATGGGAGTAAAAAAATTCTCGCACCGCGCGCAGGACGCGGCTGCGGAGGGTCAGGTTGGAGAGTTTCATAACCTGCCTCAATACATTTTTTCGTATTCGCCTTTGCCGAGGCGCTTCAGCTTGGTGAAGCCGGCCGCCTTGGCGCGGTCGTCGAGCTTGGTTTTCGAACGGCCGATGGCGGGTGCGGTGATCACGCGCCGTATCGGTTGCCCGCACTTCGGACAAGCCGTCAGGTGCGGCTCGCTGATCGATTGAACGGTCTCGAAACCGTTGACGCAGTAAGGGCAGCTCTTTTCGGGGGTTGTGGCTTCGTAATCGTAAACGGGCATAGTTCCTCGCAGGTTCCTGGGTTCCCTTGTCACGTCTCAGTATAGCACACCGGACGCCCAGCAAAACAGCAGGCTTTTCAGGGACGGGGCGCCGCGCTGATCGGCAACCGAAAGAAAAGGCCGTGGGGCTTGACGCGTCGTCGAGGACTCTGCTACCTTTTTTCAATATTTTGAATACGAGGGGGGGATTATGAAGTTTTCATTTGGTCAGGCCGCATGCGCGATACTGGCATCGGTCCCGTACGTTTGGGCCGGACGGTCCGATGTGACGATCGACCCGTCGACGCGGTATCAGGAAATCGAGCAGTTCGCGGCAGCGGACGCGTGGAGCGGCAACTTCGTGGGGCAGTATTTCGCGGAGCCGCAGAAGGAGCAGGTCGCGAAGTGGCTCTTTTCGCAGCGGATCGGCGCCGACGGGAATCCGGAAGGCATCGGGCTTTCCATGTGGCGCGTGAATCTGGGCGGCGGCACGCTGGAACAGGAGGGGGCCAACATTGCGCCGGTCCAGCGGCGGGCTGAGTCGTTCCTCACCCGGGACGGCCTCGCTTACGACTGGAACAAATGTGCGGGACAGCGCTATTTCATGGAAAAGGCCCGCGCCTACGGTTGCGACCTGTTCCTGCTCTTCTCCAACACGCCGCTGGTGCAGTGGACGCGGAACGGGCAGGGGTACGGCGAAAAGAATGACCCCGCGGCCAACCTCCGGCCGGAGTGCTACGGCAAATTCGCGGACTATCTGGCCGAGGTCGCGAAACATTTTCAGGACCAAGGTTATCGCATCGCCTACGTGAGCCCCGTCAACGAGCCGCAGGTGAACTGGGACAGCAACCGGCAGGAGGGCTCGCGCTGGCGCATCTCCGAGATATACAAGATGCATGTCGAACTGGAGCGGGCCCTGACCGAACGCAGGCTGGACAACGTGAAGATGCTGCTGGGCGAGGCCGCGGCCCTCACGTACATCTACCGCGGCGACGGCGCGGACGAAAAGCCGGACGATCTGGCGAGGAAATTTTTTGACCCGGCCAGTCCTTGGTGCGTGCGCAAGCTGAAGCATATGCCGCTGCTCATCGGCGGACACAGCTATCACAGCGAGAAAAATCCGAAAACGCTCAGGGAGACCCGCGAACAGCTCGCCCGGACCTGTCGGCAATATGGCCTGGACTACCAGCAGACGGAGTGGTGCTTCCTGGACTGCTATTCCGCGAAGACGCACAGCGGCTTCACGGCGGACTGGAAGGATTACGCCTGCGCGGATCTTCAAGTCGGGCTGCTGCTGGGACGGCTTGTTTATTCGGACCTCGTGTATGCCGATGCCAAGGCGTGGGGCTACTGGAAGGGCATGGAGGTGGACGGCAGGTTCGCTTTGACGAGCCTTTCCCCCAAGAACGGCGATCTCACCCAAGGCGGCACGGTCAAAGCCAACAAGCTGCTGTGGGCGCTGGGCAACTTCAGTTTCTTTGTCCGCCCGAAGTATCGCCGGGTCGCGTTGTCCGGCGCGGACAATCTGGACGGAAGCGTGGGCGTGGCGTTTCTTTCGCCGGACCGGAAGCGTCTGGTGGCCGTCTTCGTGAACTCCGGCTTCCAGCCGGACGACATCAGGATCCGTCTGCCGGAACAGGACGCGTCCCGCGTGGCGCAGGTGCGGGCCTTCCGCACCGATGCGCACTCGGACCTCGGGCGCGTGGCGGTGGCGGATCGCGAGGCTTTCACGCTGGCGCCCCGCTCGCTCACGACCGTGGTTTTCGATTTCAGATAGGCCCGCATCCGCTCTTCGAAAACGCGGCCGCGCTCCTTTTTGTTTGTGTCAGACAGGGCTATGCCGGTAAACTGACGGCAAATTAAGGTGTGTGCCGCCTTCGCGGCGAAATCCGGAAACGAGGTGTGTATGGCGTTCTATCTGGGGATCGACAGCAGCACGCAGAGCATGAAGGGGTTGGTCATCGACCCCGCCGCAGGAAGCGTCGTGTCGAGCGCGAGTGTCCATTTCAAGACGGATCTGCCGCAGTACAAGTGCCCCGATGGGGTCTTGGCGCATGTCGATCCGCTGGTGAAGCATGCCGACCCGCTGATGTGGCTGGCTGCCCTGGATCTGCTGCTGGCGCGGCTCAAAGCCACGGGCGTCGAAATGGGGCAGATCGCGGCGATCGGCGGCGACGGCCAGCAGCACGGCTCGGTTTATCTCAATGGACGCTTTGCTCAAGCACTGTCGGGCCTGAATCCCTCGCGCTCGTTGGCCGAACAGCTCGGCGGCGCGTTGGCCCGCCCGACCAGCCCGATCTGGATGGACAGTTCGACGTCGGACGAGTGCCGCGAATTGGACGCACGGTTCGGCGCGCGCTTGCAGGCGGACACCGGCTCGCCCGCGATCGAGCGCTTCACCGGGCCGCAGATCCGTAAGTATGCCAAGACTGAGCCCGAGCGCTACGTGCAGACCGAACGCATCCACCTCGTGAGTTCGTTCCTCTGCTCCGTGCTGATCGGCAGGGACGCGCCGATCGACTCCGGCGACGGCGCGGGCATGAACCTGCTCAACCTCAGCACCCTGACGTGGGACGACGAGATCGCGGCGTTCACCGCTCCGGGCCTGGCCGCCAAGCTGCCGCGCGTCGGCTCAGGCGTGGCCGGCGGCCTGCACGCCTATTTCGCGAAATACGGGCTCAGGCCTGATATTCCCGTGGCGGTATGGACGGGCGACAATCCGGCCAGTCTCGTGGGCACGGGCGCGTGGAATGCGGGCGTGGCGGTCGTGAGCCTCGGCACGAGCGATACCTTCTTTGCGGCGCTGGACGCGTTCCGCACCGATCCTGAAGGGTGCGGCCATGTGTTCGGCAATCCGGCGGGCGGGTTCATGAGCTTGGCTTGTTTCAAGAACGGGTCGCTGGCGCGCGACCGCGTGCGCCTGGAGGCCGGCGCGAGCTGGGATTTCTTTGACAAAACGGCGTTCGAGCTGACGTCCGCGGGCAACGGGGGCCGTCTGGCCTTGCCGTGGTTCGTGCCCGAAATCACGCCGCCGGTGCTGACGCCCGGGCTACGCGCGAACTTCGACTTTGACGCAGCGGCGCCTGAAATCCGCATCCGCGCGGCCGTGGAGGCGCAGGCTCTGGCGATGCGCAGCCACGCGTTATGGATCGGTTCGTTCGACACGATCCGCGTGACGGGCGGGGCTTCGAAGAGTCCCGGGATACGCCAGACGCTGGCCGACGTGTTCCAGGCGCGGGTCGAGAGCATCGCGGTGGCAGACTCGGCTGCGCTGGGCGGCGCGATGCTGGCGGCGCACGCGGACGGCGTGCCGTTCGGCAAGATGACGGAGGCTTTCTCGCCCGTGACGGCGGTGTGTGATCCGCGTGCGGACTACGCGGCGACGTATGACCGCCTGCTTCCGGTGATCCGCGAATTGGAAACGTCGGGATGTCCGTCTGCGGCATCCGGGAACCGGAATTGCTGACGGTCCTCCGGATCGGCGATGGCGCAGGCTTTCGGGCGAGAGCCGTGAGGGGAATCATTCGTATCCAACAATGAAGAAAGCGACGTATGCGCATACTTGCATCGATGGCCCTGTTGGCGGGGGCTGCCTCTGCCGCCGATCTCGCTGCGGGGTGGACACATTCCGTAGCCGTGAAGGACGGCTATGTCTGGACCTGGGGTGACAACGCCTATGGACAGCTGGGACAGCCTGATGCCGGACGCGCGCGGCGTCCGCGGCGCATCGGCGGGCTCAGCAACGTGGTCGCCGTTGCCGCTTCGTGGCATACCCTCGCGCTGACTGCGGACGGGCAGGTCTACGCGTGGGGCCGCAACACCGATGGCCAGCTCGCGAACGGTCGTTTCGGTCTGGAGGAGAAGGAGCCGGTCCCGGCCCGGGTTGCCGGTCTCGCCGACATTGTCGCTGTCTCGGCCGGCTGGGACCACAGCCTCGCGGTGACCCGCTCTGGCATGGTCTACGCATGGGGCAGCCGCTCTCACGGACAGCTTGGCGACGGGATCCGCAAGACGGGGCAGCCCGCTCCCGCGCCCTTGCCCGTCCCCGGTCTGGCCGACATCAAGGCGATTGCCGCCGGCGGCCAGCACAGTCTGGCGCTCCGGAAGGACGGCACGCTCTTCGCCTGGGGCAGCAACTGGAACGGGCAGCTCGGCAACGGCAAGCTCAAGGCCGGCACGCACTGCGCCGTGCCGCAGCCGGTGCTTGGCCCCGACGGAAAGGGGCCTTTTACAAATGTGATGGGCATTGCGGCCGGCGGACTGCACAGCGTGGCGGTGACGCGCGACGGTCAGATCTACGCTTGGGGCTACAACGGCACGGGACAGATCGCGGCCGGCGCGCGGGGCGGCTTCTGGGACGACAAGGGACTTCGCGACGTGCCGCTGCCGACGGCTGCGCTCGTTGGCGGAGGAAAAAAGGCAAAGCCCGCACAGGGCAGCGCCGTGGCGGCCGGTTACGAGTCGACCTGTGCCTTGGCCGGCGAGGGGGCTGTGCTCGCTGCGGGCTGGAGCATGTACGGCGAATTGGGGTCCGGCTCGTCCGGTGGAAACCGCGACACCTTCGGTTCGGTCCTCACGGGCAGGCCGGTGATCTGGGAACGGCCGAAGCCCGGTAATTGGTTCCCGTCGCTTGTTTACCGCTACACCGACGAAGCGCATGCGAAAGAGGGCGTCAAGGATCTTGAGGTAAACGATGTGTTCAAGGGCCCGGCGCTGACGGTGGGCTCAGCCTCAGCATCTGCGGGGGGCGGCGCCCGCAGCGGACGGATCGCGCGGAACGCCGACAACATCGAGACGCAGGCGACGTTGATCTATCCGGCGCAGGCCGAGGCCGGCAAGCCTTTGTCGTGCCTGTTCGCGCGGCTGATGTTCGGGGCTCATGAGGGCGACAACGATTTCGCGACGCAGGTCCGGCTCCGCTGGACAAACGCCGAATCGGGCGAGACCGTCGACATCCCGCTCGACACCGGCGCTCGCGCCGGCGCGGGGATCCTGCCGCCGCTCACCGACATGGTCGCCCTCGCGGCGGGGATGCATCACGCCCTCGCCCGCGACCGGACCGGCGACATTTGGGCGTGGGGACACAACGGCTACGGGCAGGTCGGCGACGGCAGCGTGACGGACCGCACGGTGGCGCAGAAGCTCGCCCCGTTTGACGAGACCGCCCGTCCGCTTCCGCCGGCGCCACGGCCGGAAAAAGCCGTCGACGCTGCGCCGCCGCCCGGGGACAAGGTCACCAACGTCCGCGCCCTGGGCGCAGCCGGTGACGGGATTACGCTCGACCAGCCGGCGCTGCAGCAGGCGATCGACGAATGTGGCAAGCGGGGCGGCGGGGTCGTCTGGTTTCCGCCGGGGACGTATCTCACCGGCACCCTGGAACTGCGCGACGGCGTCCGGCTCCACCTCAGCGCCGGCGCGACGATTCTCGCCGTGACCAATCGCGACCACTACCCGAAGGCCGCGCTGATCAGCGCCGCCCATGTGAGCGGCATCGGGATCTCCGGCCGGGGCGTGATCGACGGGCAGGGACATTTCGTCGGCGCGCGGGACTGGCGGCACTACGTCGTTCTGTTCGAAGACTGCCGGGACGTGCGGGTGGAGGGGGTCAGCACGATCAACTCCGGCTGCTGGACCGAGCACTATATCCGGTGCGTCGGATTGACGATCCGCAACGTCACCGTCCGCAGCCTCCGCCCGGGCCGCAACAACGACGGGATCGACCTGTCTGGCTGCGAAAATGTCCGGATCGAGGGATGTACCGTCATTTCCGACGACGACGCGATCGTGATCAAAAGTCAGTCGGCCGAACGGGTGAACCGCAACATTGAGGCGGTCAACAACGTCTGTCACACCTATCGCGGCGCATTTAAACTGGGCACCGAGACGCGCGGCGCGTATGAGAACATCGTCTGCCGCGATCTGACTTGCTACGGCGCAAAAGCGCTTGAGCTGTACTCGGTGGACGGTTCGGAAGTGAACGGTATCGATGTGGAAAACGTCCGCGCGTATGATGCGTTGATCGCACTCAACATCAAGCTTGGCGCGCGTCTGCGGTCCTCCTATTGGGCCAAAGGCCTCGCGCCGAAAGTCGGCTGTCTCCGCAAGGTGCATATCCGGAACGTGACGGCCGAGATCGGCGGGCGGTCGTGGCGCGAAGTGCTGCTCGATCACAACATCACCGATGCCGAATGGGCCACAGGACAGCCGGAGGCTCCCTACGACAGCTGCATTTCCGGCTTGCCGGGCCAGCTTGTCGAGGACGTGTCGATTGACGGCCTGCAGGTGCGTGTTCCGGGCGGGGCCGAAGTCGTTCCCGATGTTGCGCGCATTCCCGAAAAACCCGACATTTATCCCCATGGCGGAAACTTCGGCGTGCTGCCGGCCTATGGCCTTTTCGTGCGCCACGCCAAGAACGTGAAAATCCGCAATGCGGTCTTTGAAGCCGCGCGTCCCGATGCGCGGCCGCCTTTCGCCTCGTTCGACGCGCCGGGCCTGAGCATCGAGTAGCGCAACTGGACTTGACGGCAGGAATTGCCGCGGGCGCCGCGTCGGCTGCGATGATCAGGACGAAACGCCCCCGACCGCGTAATCAGGTTTAGCGTTTCGCCATCAGGTCCGCAATCGCGTCGGCGGCGCGGGCCGAGGCATTGCCGGCCCCGAGCAGCGCGTTCGTCTCGTCGAGCGCGGCAAGGGCTTTTGTCCGTAACTCGGCGTCGGTCAGATACCGGTAGAGGAGCTCCGCCAGCCGCTCCGGCGTGAAGCTGTCTTGCAGGAGCTCCGGCATGACCTCGCGGCCCGCGATGATGTTCGCCAGCCCGAGATGTTTGATGCCCTTGACCAGCAGCCGCGCGATCAGGTACGTGATCCGGCTCGCGGTGTAGACCAGAACGGTGGGGCAGCGCATGAGGCAGGCTTCCAGCGTGGCCGTGCCGGAGGCGACGGCCGCGGCGTGCGCCTGCAGCATGATCTGGCGCGCCTGTCCGTCCGCGAAGGCGAGGCGTTGGGGCTTGACCGGCGCGGCGTCCGCGACGGACTCTCCGAGCGCGCGCATCTTGGGGGTCGGCGCGGGGATGATGAACGAGCAGTCGCCACCGAGGCGCTGTTCCAGCAGCGCGGCGGCGGCGAGGAGACGGGGCAGGATGCGGGTGATCTCGCTCGTGCGGCTGCCGGGCAGCAAGGCGATGCGGTGCGCGCCTTGCCAGGGCAACGCGGCCTGCGGGGCGGCGCGCGACTCGGCGGCGCGGTCCACGAGCGGGTGGCCGGAGAAGACCGCTTTGAGCGGCGTGCCTTTGAAGAGCGCGGGCTCGAAAGGAAAGATGCAGAGCAGCAGGTCGAGCATCTTGGCGATTTTCGGGATGCGGCTTCGGTGCCAGGCCCAGACCTGCGGACAGATGTAGTGGACCGTCTTGAAGCCGCGGTCATGCGCAAATCTGGCGAGGCGCAGGTTCATGCCGGGATAGTCGACGGTCAACACGAGGTCCGGGCGCCAGCCGAGAATCTCGCGCTTCATGCGGCGGATCATGCCGAGCAGGAAGGGCAGGTTCTTGAGCACCGGCGTGATCCCGATGATCGCGATGCGGTCGGTGTGGTAGAGCAGTTCCGCGCCTTCGGCGCGCATGGCGTCGCCGCCGAAGCCGCGGAACTCCAGCGGGCCGGGCAGGCGCTCGCGCAGCGCGCGCATCAGCGCGGCGGCGTGCATGTCGCCGCTGACTTCGCCGGCGCAGATCAGGATGCGCAGTGGTGTGTTCGGGCCGGTCATGGGTGTGGTTGCCGCGCAGGGCGGAGGGGCGCGGCGGTGAGGCCGGAGTCGAGGCCGACCACGGCGATGTGGAGGCGGTTGGCTGCGGCGATGACTTTGGGCTTTTCCAGCATGACGAGCCGGCTGGCCTGGTAGGCGAGCGCCGAGACGCCCGCCTTGCGCAGGGCCGAGATGGTGGCCTCGCCGATCACCGGGATGTCGAAGCGCATGTCGTGTCCCGCTTTGGCGACCTTGACGACCACCGCGCCTTTGCCGCCGAGTTTGCCGCCGCGGCGGATGGCCTGGTTGGTTCCCTCGAAGGCCTCGACGGCGAGGATCATGCCGTCTTTCACGAGCAGCGTCTGGCCGATGTCCATGCCGCAGATGTCGCAGGCCACCCTGTGCCCGAAGGCGATGTCGCGCGTTTCGCGCTCATCCGGCACGCGCTCCGTCTGCACGCCCGCGCCGGGGATGAAGTCGTCCATGTAGCAGGAGGCCGGGAGCACGGGGATCCCGATCTTCTCCATCTCTTCCGCGATCTTGCCGAAAATGGTGTGGGCGTTTTTGACGGGCAGCGTCCTGAGCCAAGCGCGGGCGAGATCGTCGAAGCGGGTGCGGAAGAGGGCGAGGGGCGTGATCTGGCCGGCCATTAGCCCGCCGGTGAAAGAGCGCTGGGCGGCCCACTCGAAGATGGCGCGGACCTCGCCGACGCCGAACCAGACCGACTCATCGGCGAGGGCCACGGTCGCGCGGGCGGTCATGCCCCGGATCGCGATGATGGAGATGTGCTTCACGCCCGCTTTGCGCGCGCCCGCCGCGACGCAGGCGGGGTAGGTCCCGCTGCCCGCCACGATCAGGAGTCTGTCTGTCGCGTCTTGTGCCATATTGATGCGTCGGATTATAGCGGAAGCCGGAAGCGTGCGGCAAGGCGCAATGCGCGTCTGACCCGGAATCTTTGCGCCAATCCGCTAAAAATATGCTTGAAACAATAATAGAATCTAGTTACCATTTAACCGTCGGTTTAGGGATATTTTAACAAGATCCGTGCTCGGTTGCAGGTACTGCAAAACAAACACTTATTATCTCGTATCATTACTGTCCAAGACAGCTCTGATTGTAGCGGTTGCATGTCTGATTTCTTAAGGTTGTCGCGTTGTCAGACCGGTTGTTGAGATTGAGGTCTCGAAAATGCAATCCAAGGTTTCAGAGAGTGCGTGTCAGCTGTACGGCCGCATGCTCCCGTATGGGGACGCCGATCCTGCACGATCACCGGCGGCTTTTTATTTCAAATCGCTATTTTGGACAAGTGTAATCTCGTATTTCTTGCATCAAGGTGCCACTAAGACTTGGCATGAACGGTGGAATGATATGACTACATTATCTATATTTGCTTTCTTTCTTTTACGTTTATCGCTTGGAAGTGTTTACGGCGTAACGGCCTATGGCGTATCTGACATAGATCGGCGTTTGTATCGTATAGACTTGAATACCGGAGAAAGAATCGCCATTGGAGAGGCAGACGAAAAAACGCACGATATCGAGGGGCTTGATTTTCATCCTGTTAGCGGCGATCTTTTTGGTATTGATGATAATGTATCGAGGCTCTATCGGTTTAATCTGACCAATGGGTTCTCAAGCACTGTGGGTGAGTTTACCACGAATGGCATAAAAATGAAAGTACATGCGGTCGGTTGTACTTTCTCTGATGATGGGACATTCTACATGGCCGAGGAACTTACCAGAACTCTTTATATCGTTGATCCCACAGATGCCTCTGCTGTACCCATAGGTTCCTTTGCCCCACGAGATATAAGCGCATTGGCTTTTTATGGCGGAACGTTGTACGGTGTCGTTAAGAACTCTGGTGATTACCCTCACGACTTGCAGCTCGTGACCATCCATACGGCAAATGCGCACGTAACAGTCATTGGCTATACCGGATTGCCCGTCTGGAGTTCGGATTTTGGAATGTCGTTTGATCTTGAAGGTAATCTGTGGTTGGCACAGGAAGTTACTTCAGGGGGCGGTGGTTTCGTTGCCCGGCTGGATACGAATACCGCCGCGGTTATAGAGTCTCATCCTTTTGTGGATGGCAACCCTGAATTTGAAAATCTTGCTATAGATACCCATCCCGAGATGAGAACAAAGTTAAACTTGGACTTCCACTGGGTGGACCCATCTGTCGCTTTCCTGACGCTGAGCAGCGTTTCGGCTGACTACAACTATTCAGTGCTATCAAAGTCATTACTCAGCGAAAACGAGTGGACCGTACTTTTTGGGATCCCTGGCCGATTAGACAATGGATCAATCACGACAAATGTGCAGCCGAATGGGTCATCGGGATTCTTCAAAGTCAGGGGTGACTATTCAACTCAATAAGATTGTGATGCTGTTGCATGAGAATTGCGAGGGCATTATGAATGCAGACAAATTAAGTGTATTGAAGTCAATTCTCATTGTCAGGGCCGTTTTCCTGATGGCCGTCACGCTTTTCCTTGATGCGGATCTGCACGGACAGTCGTTGGTTATCAGTGAGATCCATTATCACCCTCTGCCAGCTGCCGTACCTTCAGGCAGTACGAACATCGTGGATGGCGATGAGTTTGAGTTTTTGGAGATACGCAATGACGGCGCCAGAGCTTTCGATCTGAACGGATGCTCGCTCTCCGGCGGCATCACCTTCACCTTCAGCGGATCACTGGTTCTTGCCCCGGGGGAATCAACTGTGATTGTGGAAAACCAGCTTTACTTCGCCTATCGCTATCCGTGGGTGACCAGCGTTGCCGGCCAGTATGGCGGCAAGCTGAACAACGGGGGGGAGCCGCTGGTTCTGCACAACTCTTCAGGGGCGCCGATTTTCAGTGTCACCTATGCTGATGAGGGCGGCTGGCCGGAGGGTGCTGACGGCGAGGGCCGCTCCCTGATGCTTTCAAATCCGGTGGGAGATCCCAACGATCCTGCCAACTGGTGCGAGAGCGCGGAGCTACATGGTTCACCTACAGAGCCGGGAACGTGCAGCTTCTGCGATGTTGTGCTGAATGAGATACTGGCACACTCCGATCCTCCCCTTGAGGATGCGATTGAGCTTTACAACACGAGCGATGCTGCAGTCGATCTGAACGGGTGGTATTTAAGTGATGATTTTATTGAACCCAAAAAGTTCCGCATAACCAATACTGTGATCAATGCGGACGGGTACACAGTTTTTTATGAGTGCCAGTTCAATGCCGGAAGCACCGCCTTTGCACTCAGCTCCCTTGATGACGAGCTGATTCTTACGGCCCCGTTCCCTGATGAGAACCGGCTGCGGCTTGTGGACCGTCTGAAATTCGGGGCAACCTCCACAGATGTTTCGCTGGGGCGTTTCCCGAATGGGAACGGTGGGTTTACGGCTCTTAAATCGCTGACGTTCGGCACGACAAACCCCTCCACGGTTGAAGAGTTCAGGACGGGTGAAGGAGCGTTTAACAGCACGCCTAAAATAGGTCCGGTTGTGATCAATGAGATTATGTATCATCCGATTATGGATGACACAGCGTTTGAATATATTGAACTTCTCAATATCAGTGATGAAACCTGGGATATCTCCGGATGGGTGATTGACGGGGTTAACTATACGAATCCGCCGGGAACAGTTATTGCGCCGGGTGAGTTTCTGGTTGTCTGCGCGGATCATGTTGCGATTTCAAACGCCTACGGAATTGCGAATGTGGCGGGCGACTGGTCCGGTGCGCTGCAGAATGGCGGGGAGCGGATAGATCTGACGACCGATGAAGGGGCGGTGATTGACAGCGTGCAATATAACGACAAAGAGCCGTGGCCGGTGGGCGCGGATGGTTACGGTCCGTCGCTGGAAAGGTTGCGCCCTGCTGAGGATGGTGACACCTACATCAATTGGGGCGCATCGTCGATGGGAACCGGCTGGCAGCATATTGCGGTTACGCAGAGTGTGACCAGCGCCGGGACGGAAGTGTTGAGGTTCTGGCTGGACCATGAGGGCAAGTGCTATATCGACGATGTTTCGCTTCAGCCTCTGGGCGGCGGCAGCGAACTGATTTCAAATGGCCATTTTGAACTTGGCGGAGCGAACTGGATCCCTGTGGGGAATCACAACTCTTCGCGTGTGGAACCGGGTGCAGGAAGAAGCGGAAGTGCCGGGTTGGTGATTGTAGGCAACTTTACGCGCATACTGGAAAATAAAGAAGCCATTGTTTATTATGGTGATGATCTCAGCAATCATGTCGCATCGGATGAGTACGCTCTGTCGGCAGGCAACTATGTTCTTTCATACTGGATCCGGCGTGGTCCCCAGGGGATGAACCTGAGTTATAACTTCGGCGGCATGGAACATACGCTGGGGCTGGGGTGCTATGGGACACCGGGAGCCTCTAACAGTGTGGCTACGGGGTTGTCCCCCCTCGGAATTGAGGATGTGTGTGCGGTGGGCAATGTTGTTGCCACGACCGATCCGAATATCCTGCGCGCCCGGGTTGCAGGTGTTCCAGCAGGTGCTTCAGTTAAGCTCTGCTACAGGACCGTGACAACCAACAGCTATCAGTACACAGATGTAGATTATAACGCGCTGACGATGAGTGATAACGGGGCGCTTCCGGATATTACGGCGGACGATGGCGAGTATGCCGCAACGATCCCGGCGGTCGGGACCGAGTGGACTATAGTCCGTTATCATGTGGAGGCGGTTGCGACGAATGGCGCTATAGCCCGAAGTCCCGGTGTGAGTAATCCTACGGAGGACTATGGCTACTGGGTGCAGGATGATCCGGTTCAGACGGTTGTTCCCAACTGGCGACTATTCACCGACGGTTCGCCGGTGGTCTATTCGAACTCGTTCCGCTGCTGTGCTGTTTCCCCGGAGGGGGATGTGTATGCTGACATCCGTGTGCGTCACCGTGGCAACCCGCCTTCCACCCCTGCGGAGGCTGAGATTCTAGGGGTGGCGTTGCGCATGAACCGGGGGGCTCCGGTTGATACCTTTTTTGCAAAGAATCAGGAAGGGATAAACTTCCGCCACCGCAGCAATGACAGCACTTTCTGGTACAGCCGGGGGGTGAACGAATATCTGGCATACTATCTTCAACAGCAACTCGGTATTGTGACTGCATATCACCGCCATGCCTGCCTGTGGATGAATGGCGTCCCATTTATCACCATTGAGTTTGAATCACCTGAAACCGGTTTTCTTGAACTGCATGATCTGGACAATGATGACTATGTGTCTCGTGTAGGGAATGCAGGCCGACAGTTTATTGATGGAGATGAAAGCCTGGATAATTTTAATGATCTCATGCAGCTTCTGAAACATGTTTCCGATACGGCCAAGAATGAGAGCATAAGAACAAATCTGTGGTATGAGAATATTCGCTACAGCCTGGCTCAGATGTCGATCGTTTCAAGTGTGAGTCAGTATTTTAACTGGAATATGTTTCAGCATAGAAGGGCATCTGACCGGCGCTGGACGCAATATCCATGGGATAGCGACAAAACATTTGTTAGCGAATTCAATTCGCAGGATATAACCGAGCTTCATCCATATTATACAACACCGGATCATCCGAATGTCTGGGATGTCAATGCATCTGAACTTCTTTCTAACGTCCTGTTTTATCCTGAGGATTCGATCTATACACTTCCTTACCGGTATCGTCACCAGATGACGCTCTGGCGCCTCTGCCATACTTTGTTCACCACGAATTATATCTATTCGGTTCTGGATGATATTAAGACTGGGCTGAGCCCGGCCTATGTCCAAATCGGAGTCGATCTAAAATATCTGAATGCCGCGGTTGACCGGGTGGAGGACTTTACAGAAAACCGGCGGAACTTTCTTATGAATGGCAGCTGGTCGGATAAAGATGCGGACATCTGGGGCGCCGGTGTGTATGATCCCGGCACCGTGCTTATCAGCGAGATCATGTATGATCCGGGAGTGGGTGGGGAGTATCTGGAACTCTATAATAAAGGGAGCAATACTGTTGATCTGAGCTGGTGGCTGATGCATGTAGGCGATGAGCGCTATCGGCTGCCACATGGGACCATGCTGGCACCGCAATCCGAGTTGGTGATCGTTGACGCATTCAGTGTGCTTACAAACAGCTATCCTGGGCTGAACAGTGGTAATACAATCCAGCGTTATCCGGGCATGCGGATCTGGGATTGGCCTATGGTATTTCTTTCAGCGAATGAGTACAGTACGCGCGTTGTGGATATTCCCAGTCTGACCCTGCCCAATGACGGTGCGGCAATTGAGATCTATGATATCTGCAGTAACCTTGTGGACGCCGTGACCTACAGCGCGGATGCGCCATGGCCACAGACCCGGGGAGCGGCGCTTGAACTCGTGAGCGCGGACTTGGACAATGCCCTGCCCGCTTCATGGCGCCGCAGCTTTACCGGAGGAACGCCGGCCGCGCGCAATACAGCAGGCCAGGATCTGGATGGCGATGGACTGGTCGATTCGTGGGAGATACAGATCAACCCTGATATTGGACAGGTTGCGCCTGATGGAGATGGTGATGGAGACACGCTCACAAATGAACGTGAGTTTGGGCTTGGAACCGATCCAACGGTTGATGATGCCGGGCTGGCATTTATCGATATCGGGATTGAGAACGGCGAGGTGGTTGTCAGGTTCAACACCATTCCCGTGTCTGGGACAGGTTACGATTTATACAGCAGCCGGCTGTATACGCTGGAGCAGAGCGAACGCCTTTATCCAGTGGCATGGTCGAATGTGACCGGTCAAGTGGAACTGCCCGGCAATGGCTATCCGGTGGTCTATACGAACGTCGTGCCGGCGGAGAGGATGTTCTACCGGTATAAGGTGCGGCTGGAGTGAGGAGCCGGTCATCGCGCGGTCGCAAGCGAACAGGGATGACCGCTGAATTACCAAGCGCGAAGCGAAGAGTGAAGCGGGCGGGACGGATTGCGGGAAAGCGTGAAGTCCAAGAACTCGCATCCGTCGACGTATGCGAGAGTGTGACATATACACGCCGACTTACGCGGATTGTGAACCGGGTTATGCGTGTCACACATGTGTTTACGCATGCGTCAGTTATTTCTCGGACACTCCATTTGAAGCCAAATCGCAACGAACACGTCGGCCCGGATCATCCGATGTGTTTCCGCTACGTTTGCTCCGTCATCGGAAACGCGGTCATCCTCATCATTGCATGCATGTCAGAACCAAATGGAGAAAGCGTTCGACGGATAATCAGCATCAGCAGCCGTCGCAAAATCGCAGACGGTCACCGCCTTTGTCCCGTTCCCTCGCGAAAAGACAAGCCGCCACGCTCCGGCCGGTAGAGGTAATCGGGCCACAGCGGGCAGTTGAGGTCGATCCACGCCGTCAAGGTGCGGCGCTCCTCCGCGCTCAGTTTGACGTCCTTGTGCTGCGGCTTCGCGAGCGCCTCGAACAGGCGGCTGCGCAGCGAGCCGAAGGTCATCGGCTCGGCCTTGAAGGGTCTTGCGCCCCAGATCCAGTCGAAATAGTGGACCCAGCCCCCGGACACCAGTGTGCGATAGGAGGCGGGGACGCGTTCCGCGTCCAGCGTGCCGCGCAGGTCGGGGCGCCCCTTTTTGGCGCCGTCGTGGCAGGAGACGCAGCGCCTGTCGAGCGTGGGCTGCACGATCCGCTCGAAGGAGAAGGGCTGTGCGCCCCATGGCGGAGGCTCGAGAGCCTTCGCGGGAGCCGCCAGCGCGAGGGTCGTCTGCTTCGTGGCCGGGAGTTGCAGGCGGTCCTCATGGCAGCCCGCGCAGCTGCGCCGCTCGCCCGCCTGGAGTTGGACCACGCTGCGCATGCGCTGGAGCTCGTTCAGGTCGGCGTCGAGCAGCTGGAAGTAGAGCACCTTGCCGGCGGGCGCGGTGAAGTTGACCGAGCCGTCTGAGGCGACCGGCACGGTTCCCAGCACGGACTTGGCGACGTAGCTCGGCCAGCCCCCGCGCTCGGTGACAGCGATGATTCCGTTGGAGCTGACCGCTGCGCTGCCCTGCCGGAACGCGTGCGCGCCCAGCGCGTTGGGTGTCCGCGTCACGATCTCGTGCGCCGGGCCTTTGACCTTATGCACCGGCGTGGCGTAGAAGTCAAAGAAGGGGGGATGCGAGCTGCGGTACTCGCCGCACGTCATGCGCTCGAGCAGCGGGGGAACCTCTTGCGACACTTGAAGGTATTTGACGCGCCCTCTGGGGACCGATCGGCCAAGGCCCTCGTAGACGTCCTGGACGGTGAACTGCCCCAGATCTTGGGCCGCCAGCGTCGGATCGTGCGTCTCGGGCAGGCGGGGCGGCCGAGGCCGCGCCCAGAGCGGGGACGGCTTCTTACTGCTGATCGAGGGGTCGAGGTAGAGCAGCTCGCGGTTGCCGTAGCGGTCGATGAGGTAGAGGCCCCAGTGCGGGCGGGGACCGGGGCTGTGGCTGACGAGGAAGTGGTCCCGCGAGATCGGCTCGGGATAACGGAAGGTCTCCTGGTGCGAACGGTCCATCTGGTACTGCGGCCGCGTGTCGGGCGTGATGCTCGTGATGCCGGCGGTCTCGTATAGCCCTTTGGAGCGGTCGATCAGCGCGATCGGCCCCTGATGGTCGCCGTGGGAGATGAGCGTGCAGACGAGCTCTGCGCTGTCCGGCACTTCGCGCGCGTGGCCGTAACAGTAGGGCGTGTTGTTGCCGAAGACCAACTCGGGGTGCGTGCCGTCGGGCCGGATCGCCCAGACGGTGTGACCGAAGTCGGAGCCTTTGTCTTGGTACTCCGAGCGCGTCCACAGGATTCGCCCGTCGCGCGTCACGACGGGGTCCCACTCGCTGATGTTGGCGAAGGAGAGGCGCTTGATGTCCGAGCCGTCGCGCTTCATGCGGAAGAGCACGTAGGCCTGCGGCTGCCAGCAGAGAAAGCGGGTGATGCAGCGGGTGGAAATAAAGCCGAGATCGCCGTCGGGGAGCGGTACGGGGTCCATGTCGTGGAACGGTCCTTCGGTCAGCTGTTTCGCGCCGCTGCCGTCGGCGTTCACCGACCAAAGATGCCAGTACGAGGACCAGCCGTCCACCTCGGGCTTCTCCGGACGGTAGGCGAAGAGCACGGTCTGGCCGTCGAAGTCGGCCACCGGGTGGCGTGAGACGCCGGCGCGGCCGTCGAAGAGCGTCTCCACTTCCGCACGTGCCGGGTCGAGCCGTCCCTCGGCGTCGCGGGGGACGTGCAGCACGCAGATGCCGCCCCCGGGCACGGGCTTTCCGTCCATGTGCTCGCTGTAGTTGTGCGAGGGGTGGAGCGGGTGCTGCTTGGCGAAGAGCACGCGCTCGGCGGGGGCCAGCCGCGGATCGCTGAAAAAGAGCCGCCGCTTGGCGTGGCGGGCGGCGAGGTAGAGCGCCTCCGAATCCCCTTCGTCTTTTGCCCGCCCGCGCAGGGAGGCCAGCTCGCTCCGCTCTTTGGAAACGTCGAGCCCTTGGGCGGCGAGGCGCGCGATCAGGTCGTCGAACTGCTGCAATGTGCGATCGACGGCGGTCAGCCGCGCGAGCCCGCCCCAGTACGGCGCGCCGCCGGGACTCGCGGGACGGTCGTTGACCAGAGGCGACAGCTCGTCTTTCGCGTCCATCCGTTTCCACGTGTCGCGCTCGCACCGGAAGGCGTACTCGACGACGCCCTCCCACGTTGGCTCGCGGAGCGTGGCGGCGGGCAGGGTGAGCGCGGCCGCCGCGAGCGTTGGCGGAGACGCCTTGGCGACGGTTGTCCAAGCCGCGCCGTCCGCCGACAGGCACACTTCGACTTCGCGCGCCTGCCGGTCGGTGAATTTGCCCGTGCGGTCGCGGGAAAAAGCGATTCGGGCGATGGGCGCGGGCGCTTGCAGTTGGATCTCCGCCCACTCCTCATTGGCTGAGCCGGCGATCCAGCTGTGATCGTTGCCGGGCTTTCCGTCATTCAGATGCCCGACCGCATGAATCGCATAGCCTTTGATCGTCGACGAGGCGCGTGCGACCGCACCGCGAGACGCGAGTGCCAGGTTTTCATTGCCTTGCCGGCCAAACACCTCCAATTCGTCCAAGCAGACCGGGCCTCCCTGTGAGTTGAGGAGAACCAGGCGCACGTAGCGGGCCTGTTGCGGGGAGAAGGCGATCGATGTGACCAGACTGTCGCTGGCCACCCCGCTTGCGGCGGCCCACGCGTTTCGAACCTCATCTTGGACCTTTATGCGAGGCCCGGCGATGGCTGTTGCGCCTAGGGCAAGCACCACGCACGAGCAGCTTCCAAGCGCGGCCTTCATGCTTCACCTCCTGAAAAGGACGGGTCGGTCACAGCCTACTTCTACAGCACACTTTCCTTTTCGGAAATCATGACAGGTGAATCCCACATCGGAATCCCGGTGAGCACGGTTTTGCCGTTTTCGTTCCTGATGGCGCTTTTGGGAATTTCAAAAACCCTTCCCGTGATCATCTCGGTCCACACCGGATCCGCAAGGTTCCCTGGGATTTCGATGGTCACCCTGTCAAACTCGAGCAGGTTCGACGGCATGCGGTCGGAGTACCAATACAGGCGCAAGGGTTTGCCGTGGCGCACGAATTCGGCGCACGTGAGTGTACGCGCCGTTGGGTCGCGCGGGTCAGCCAGCATGCTGCGGGTGAACGCGACAGGTGTTGAAACCGCAATTGGCGTGGTTTCACTATCGAATAAACTGAAGACGTTTTGCATCGCGAAGTAGCTCGGACGGCGGTAAACGAACTCCTTGAGCGTGTTGGAGCGGACCATCCCGAAGCTCTGCAACATGAAGGTGTACTGCAAATCAATCATCGTAAAAACACTGCTGGGAATATGCCGTACAGCATCGCCAATCGAGCGCCGCAGATTCCACTTGGCCTGGGAATATTCGGTCCATTCGAGGTTTGCGCTTGCATGCGCAAACTCGAGCTGCGCGGGACACCCCACCTCTCCCTGAAAGATGTCATAGGAGGCGTTGTACTGCTTCACGAGCTTGCGAAGCGGCTCGGCTAGCGAGGCGTAGGAGGTGTCGGGATTCGCGCCATACGGGTGGTAGATGAAGAGCGAGCCGAGGTCAGTCGCGTTCTCCTTTTTCAGCTTTTCGAGCACCGTCACATAGTCCTTCGGGAAAGTGATCGCCGTGCAATATATCTTCGCGGTCGGCTGAACCGCACGAATCGCCTTGCCCGTACGATAAAACATCTCGGCATATTCAGCCCCTTGGCCGAATGGCTCATTCCAGATTTCCCATTCGTCCACGACGTCTTGGTAACGCTCCACGCACGCCACGCAAAAACGGATCCAAGCCTCAAACGCCGCAGGATCGCCGGTCACCTGCTTGACGCGCATGCCGAGACGGAAGTCACTCCCCCACACCGGATTGCCATAGCTCAGGCAGATCCACGGCTTCACGCCCATCGCCGCCATCTCCCGCACCTGCGGGTCAAGCCACGTGAAGTCATACCGGTTTTTTTCTTGCTCGGTCTTCGCCCATCCGCTGAAAAGACGCCCACGCTTAGCTCCGAGCGGACCGAGCAGGTGCTTGTAGGCATCCCAATCAGCGTAATCGCGGTCCATCGTCTCGCATCCGATTGACCACATGGAGCGCGCGCGCGACCGGCCAGCGCAACACGTGACGTTTTGAAAACGGCCACGCGG
>CAZOIS010000040.1:0-31912 GCA_964579865.1 uncultured Lentisphaeraceae bacterium
GCGCATCCCTGATTCACTGACCTCACTGTCGGTCCGGGCGGGGCGGACGGCTCGGACGCCCCAGCACTGTCGGCCGTCGGCCAGTCAGTGAAACGGGGATGCGCCCGTCTTGCGGCTTGAAAACCGTGGACGTCCTGTGTGACAATCAAACCACCGACTCGCATTCCGACGAAGCGCCGAGCTTCGCTTGCTGCCGCCCACCGATAATGATAATCCCATTTTCAGAGGAGTAATTTCATGACCGTCATCAACACGCCGGACGCCCCTGAGGCGATCGGCCCTTACGCGCAGGCCATCGAAGCCCAGGGACTCATCTTCTGCTCGGGCCAGCTTGCGATCCATCCCGTGACAGGCAAGATCGAAATGGTCGGCGCCGCAGAGCAGATGATGCGCGTGCTGCTCAACCTGCGGGCCGTGCTTGAAGCGGCCGGCTCCAGTCTCGACAAGGTGGTGAAGACCACACTCTTTCTGACCGACATCGGCGATTTTCCTGCCGTCAACAAGGTCTACGCTGAAATGTTCGGCGACCACAAACCGGCACGCTCGACCGTTCAGGTGGCGCGTCTACCGAAGTGCGCGCGCGTCGAGCTTGAGGCGATCGCGCTTAAATGAAGCCCTGCGCGGACAGCCAGTCGCGCACAGGCGCGACGGGCAGGCCCATGACATTGGTGTAGGAGCCGCTCGTGCCGGCGATCAGCAGCTCGCCGTTCTCGTCGATGTCGTACGCGCCCGCGCGGTCAAGCGGCCGCGTCCGTTCGAGATAGGCTTGAATCACCGTTTCGGTCAGCGGCTTAAAACGGACGGACGAGGCCTCGACACGCAGGTCGGGGGTCTGGCCCGGCAGTCCCAGCG
This sequence comes from uncultured Lentisphaeraceae bacterium, assembly GCA_964579865.1. GTDB lineage: Bacteria > Verrucomicrobiota > Kiritimatiellia > RFP12 > UBA1067 > DAOPZC01. The sequence continues at coordinate 853 of CAZOIS010000040.1, forward strand.
CCACGCCGGTGTAGACGATCTGTGTGCGTCCGGAGAAGGCGCGCAGGAAGGTCGCCGCCTCCTCAAGGTCGGCGGGCTTGCCGATCAGGCGTCCTTCAAACCACACCAGCGTGTCGGCCGCGATGATCGCGGCCGCCGGACAGCGCGCGCGGCAGGCGCGGTATTTTTCGGCCGCGTTCGTCACCACCGTATGGACCGGGTCTGCGGCTTCGTGGATCTCGTCTGCATCCACGGCGCAGACCTCGAAGGCGCAGCCCAAGGACTGCAGGATCTTGCTGCGCCGGGGAGAGGCGGAGCCCAATACGAGCGGAACAGGTTTGATGACAGCCTCCACGGTGTGCGCAGATCAGGGCGTGTGGCGCCGCTGCTGGCGCGTGAGCGGCGCTTCCACCGTGATGCCGCCGCCCGGCCCTTGTCCGGCATGCGCGGTCTTGCGCCGGATCATCACCATCTGCACGATCGACAGCACCTGGCTCACCGTCCAGTAGAGCGAAAGCGCCGACGGGAAGCTGTAGAACATGAACAACATCATGATCGGCATCATGATCATCATCATCTTCTGCTGCTGCGGATCGCCCGCCGACGGCGTGAGATAGCTCTGCAGCGCCATGGTTCCCGACATCAGGACCGGCAGGATATTCAGCGGGATCGGCAGCACGCCGGCCAGCAGATTTTCGGGCTCGCTCAGATCCGCAATCCACAGGAAGGGCGCGTAGCGCAGCTCAACGGCACTGCGCAACACCGTAAAGAGCGCGATGAAAACAGGGATCTGGATCACCATCGGCAGGCAACTCGACAGCGGGTTAACCTTGTTCTCGCGGTAGAGCGCCCACGTCTCCTGCTGCATCTTCTGCGGGTTGTCCTTGAATTTGGCCTGGAGTTCTTTCAGCTTGGGCTGGAGTTCCTGCATTCTCTTCATGCTGACCGTGCTCTTGTGCGTGAGCGGCCAGAAGATGATGCGCACCAGGAAGGTCAGCAGGATGATCGCAACGCCGTAATTCGGAATCAGGCGGTTGAAGAAGTTCAGCGTCGGCACCAGCAACTTGCAGAACCAGGTGAAGGTCCCGAACTGCATCACCGCGTCCATGCCGTTGCCGAGCCGCTGCAGCAGCGACAGCTTTTTGGGGCCGATGTAGAGGGCGTACTCGCGCGTCAGCGTCTCGCCCTGTCCCAGCACGCCGCCGGGGAAGAGCACGCGCGCCGAGACTTCGTTGAGCGCATAAACCGGCTGCGCCGTGTCGCGGGTCATCGTGGCCGTGAACCCGCAGTTGGTTTCGCTTGACGAGAACCCGGCCACGAAGAAGCGCGACTTGATAGCCACCCACGTCTGCGGCTCGACCACCGGCACCGTCGTACGTTCCGGCATGCCTGCGGCCGAGGCCTTGCCGCCGCAGCCGAACCCGCCGCCCGCCGTACCGCCCACGAGATACTGCTTGGTGGCCTTCTCCTTGTCCCAGTAACGCACCTTGGCCTTAACGAACGCGGGCAGCGAATCGACTGACAGCATGTCGTTCTTGGAGGCGCCGCGCTGCATGGCACCGATCGACACGCTGTTGGTGCCGAGCCGCACCAACTTCGCGCCCCCGTTGCGCAGCGTGTCCGTGACCGTGACTTGATAGCCGTCCAGCAGTTCAACGCGGCGCGTCAGCGCCAGGCCCTGCGCCGTCGCCGCAGAGAAGACGGCGGCCTTGCCACCCTCCTCGCGCGTCACGCTGTAGGCCGCGTTCGGCGCGAACCCCGGCAGACCGGACCATTCCAGGCCCGGCGCGTTCGCGAAATCGAACGTGACCGGCGGATTGCGGTCCGACGCCTTGCCCGGCTCGCTGAGGAAGCGGTTCAGTGTGACCCGCTTGATCACGGCGCCGTGCGACGAGACCGCGAGCGTCACGTCGCCGCCGTTGAGCGTGACCGTCTCCTCCGGCTGCGGGGGCGGTGCCGGGCGCGCGGCCTCGGCCTCCGGTTGCAGCGACTCGGAAGCGGCGGTCAGCGCCGTCTGTTTCGCGGGCAGCGTCGCGGCGGGATCGGCCTTTTCGCCGGCCGGCGGCGGCGTCTTTAGCGCCGCCTCGCGGGCGCGTCCAGCCGCCTGCTTATTGCTGTAGAACATCCACCCGACCAGCGCCAGGCCCAACAGAATCGCGATGATCCGCTCTTGCTTATTCATAGTCCCTCAAACCGGCGGGCGGCACCCTGTGCCGAAACCGCCTGACCTCACAGCTCCCAGAAACCCGATTACGGCCTTTTGGGCGGAACCGGGTCACAGCCCGACGGCCCGAACGGCCGGCAGCGCATCACGCGCCGCAACGTCAGCCAGCACCCCTTGAAAACACCATGTGTGCGGAGCGCCTCGATGCAGTAGGCCGAACAGGTCGGCTCGAACCGGCAACACTGCCCGAGGTGCGGCGACAGCACCACCTGATACGCCCGCACGAGCAGGATCAGCGCCCCGCTCACCACCCGACTGATGACGGCCATGATCCGGTTCATGCGCACCCTCCGTCATCTGCGGCCGGGACGCCCCGCGTCGTCCGCCCGCTCCGTCACCTTCGCGCGCACGAACGCCGCCTCCAGATCCCGCATGACATCCTGGCACTGCTTACCGGCGATTCCCGCGCGCGCGATTAAAATCACATCGACATCCGGCGCCAGACGGTGGCGGCTCAACCGGAACGCCTCGCGCAGCAGGCGCTTGGCGCGATTGCGGTCCACCGCGCGCCGGAACGTCCTTTTGGAAACGACAACGCCGGCCCTGCGGCCGGCGTCTGTCCCGCGCGTCACCCACATGACCAGCGTCCGTCCGTAGACGGAACGCTTCAGGGCGAAAATCCGCGCATACTTTGAGGAATCCAGTCGGAACGGACCGGGTAACGGCAGCGCGCCGTCACCGTTCAGAACAGGACCGTTCATGACGCCCTCAGGCATCGCCCTTACACCTGTGTCAGGCGTGCGCGCCCCTTGCGGCGGCGGGCCCGGATAATTGCACGTCCGCCCCGGGTGGCCATCCGGGCGCGGAATCCGATCTTGCGCACGCGCTTGATCTTCGAAGGCTGCCACATCATCTTCATGGTTGTCGTCTCCTACTTGTCCAAGTGAAAAAGAGAAATGAGGATATCACACCGCCCCTGCCCGGTCAACCCGCCGAAAAAGATTTGTAGCGCTGCGAGCCTTTCTGTTTTTATGTCACTCGCCGAGTACCGGAGCAGACGGCGCAGGTCTTCGGCGGCCTGCTCACATCAGCGGAATCGGGACAACCTCGCCAGCGGCCTGACGCGCGATCTCCGCATCATGCCCGAAGAACAGCATATTGGAGTCCATCCACACAATCAACCTGCGCCACTCGCTGTCGCTCAGCTTCACCTCGTGGTGCCCCGCACGCAACATCCGGTAGAGTTTGGAAGCCCGCGCACCGAACTGGCCGGGGACGGTGTACGGTTCGGTCCAGTAGTAGTTGTCATAGAAGTGTACGTAGGGTAGCAGTGCGCTGAAGGACGCATAGAAGTGCTCCTTCGCTTTTTGCCAATCCCCCGCGCACAAATCCGGTGCCTTTTTGCCTTGTGCTCGCGCTTGGGTATGGCACTGAACGCATTGGGCATCCAGCACCGGCTGAATCAGGCGCGGGAAGCTGAAGGGATGGGTTCCTTCCGGCTCGGGCGTCAGGGCCGAAGGCGGGCGCTTCATGGCCAGCGGCTGCCCGGCTGGCAACGGTGCCGCGACTCGCTGGTCGTGGCAGCCGTTGCACATCAACTGCTCGCCCGGCGCCACATACGTCACACTGCGCATGCCTTGTAACGCCGTGCCATCCGCCGTCAGCGCTTGAAAGAGGATCGGCACATTGACCGGCACCGCGAAATAGGCGCTGCCGTCGCGCTCCACCGGCACTGTGCCCAGACAGGCCTTGGCGCCCTTCTGGTGGCCCGCGCCGATGCGCGGATGCGACTCGATCGGCTCGGTCTTCGGCAGCACCTGCCAGACGCGCAACTGCGTGACCCGCTCGCCTTGCGGCAACTGACGCCTGCTGTTGTAAACATTGCGGACGCCGACAACTGCGGTTTTGGGGAGCTGGTCTGGCGGCTGGGCGCGCTGCGGCATCCCCTGCTCATCGGGCGGCAGTCCGACCAGCGTGCCGTGCTGCAAAACTGGTGGTTTTGGCCGCGCCATCAGCGGCTGGGGGCTCAAGCACGATATGCGCGGATCGCGGTAAAGCACTTCGCGATTACCGAAAACATCCAACAGCACGATGGCGTAGTTGCGGGCGACGAGGTCAACCGGCCGCCCGTACTGGTCCGAGGCCTCGCCATCGTATACACACAGGTAGTATTTCTCTGAGAGCGGATACGGCGACGCGTACTTGGCCGTGCGCTGGCCAAGCTCGATTTCAGCCTCCACAAAGAGCTGGTCGGGCGTCACACGCTGGACCTGTGCCATCTGATCGTCGTCCGGAATGCGCGGATCATACATGATGATCGAGCCGCGCGACTCCGTGTGATGTCCGATGGCCAAGGCGGAATAGCGGTGCGACCCTGGAATCGCGCGCAGATCCATCACCGCGTTCGGATAGTTATGGAGCGATGCGTGTGTATTGCCGCCGATCGCCCGGGCATCGCGGCCATCCGGATAGACGATCCACGGGTGGTGCGCCTGCAAGGCCCCGCGGTCCACATAATCCCAGCGCGTGTAAATCACCATCCCGGCATGGTCCACGCTCGGCATCCACTCGTTGGTCTCGTGCGGGCTGAGCTGCGTCATGTCGCTACCGTCCGCCAGCATGGAAAAGAGCGTAAAGCTGGGCTTTGGCACCGGGTGACAGCGGCCGAACCCGCCGCGCCTTTCCGAAACGAACATGATCCTGCCGTTGGGCAGCCAGCACGGGAAGAGATCGTTCACGGAACCACGGGTCAACTGCGTCAGGCCCGAACCATCCGCCTTAACCCGATAGATGTGGAAGCAGCTCCCCTCCGTCCACACACGTCCCGGCCGTTCCCCGTCGGTGTAGCAGAAGAGAATCTCCTGCCCGTCATAGGAGATTGACGGAGCCAGAAAGCCGCCGCGGTCGGAGAGCGCCTGGTTCAGCAGCTCGCGCACGACCGGCCGCTCGCTGAAGGGGTTTTCGAGCACGAAGAGCCCGTTTCCGGCCAGTGTGCGTCCGCGTGATGCGTTGAAGCCGAAGTACTGGTCGATGATATGGTTGCCGTGCTGGTTCTCGTCGTTCAGCAGCGCTTCGCGCGTCAAAAAGAGCAGACGCGGGATGCTCTTGAGCAGCGGATTGGAAAAGGCAATGTGACGGCGCACCGCGCAGGCCCGCACATAGAGCGCATGCCGGTCAGTCGCGGTTTGGGCCTCTTGCTTGATCTGGTCCCACGCCGCCGAAGTCTGCCCCAAATCCGCCAGCAGAGCATCCCCGCGCCGCAAAACAATATCGAGCGGATCACGATCCGTCGGCTGTATCAGCGCCGCTGCATTGAACGCTTGCTGACGACGGACCTCTTCCGAATCCGCACCCTTTACGACAACCGGCTTCTCGCGAATCTGCGCCTCGAGGATACGGTATTCCCGCTCAACTTCGTCTTGTCCCGCTTGAGCACACAAGGCAGCACCTATAACGAACCCCATTAAATGATGGATGCCCATGTTGATCCCTTTCGTTTTTCGTCCACCTGCCACACGCTTTTCGCATCACCCCTTTAACTTCACAAAAAAACGAATATGCATTATAACGGAATTTTGATCAAAACCTTACACAACATTTTTATTTCCGTTGATCTCCTTGAGCCCCTTCATCAGCAAGAATCGCCTGTTCAGATGACGGCGAGCCGAGCTATCCCTTCGAGTTTCCGTGGTACGCGTCCCTTTAAGAACCCCGCGCAAGGCCGAAAACCTGCCCTCAAGGTACATTATTCAACTTATACTTGATTTTTGTACCAGCACTGGAGTGTCCTGCTTGCGAACAGAGAGGAGTATCCCATGATTATCTGCGCGATAACAAAGGCTTTGAAAGTGACCTGATTGTGAAACAGGGGCGGCACCTCGTGCCGGTGGAAATTAAATCGTCCATGACCTTCCATGCCGACTTCACGCGCAACCGGCATGCGGCCGCTCGCCTGGCGCAGGCAGAAATGAACGCTCAACGCGGAACGCGCACCTCAGAACCTCGAAGTATTGGGCTTGAGCGCTGAAAGTTGGACGTTCAGCGTTGGACGTTGAGCGTTTTCTCCCTCTCCCAGGTCAGCCCCTCGATCCCCGGAATGTCAGGAACCGGTCATACACCGCGCGGATGTCATTAAGCCGAGACCTTTCGCCCGCTCAGCAGCACGCGCGAAGGGCGGTTCGGGTCGGCGGGATAGATGGTCATGCGGCACTGCGGCACCTCTCGGCCGATCAGGTCGTACTCGCACGGGTATCCCGCCTTTTCGAGCAGCGGGATCACCCAGCCGGGGCAGTGGTCGCAGTAGCGCGGGAACGCGCCGGCGTCGTTATCCATCGCCTTGCTCAGGCTCGGGCAGCGGTTCATCACCAGCTCGAAGCGGTCAGGATACAGGGTTCCGGTCATGTCGCAATTCTCTTCAACCGCGATGCGGTCCCAATAGGCCTTCATTCCCGCCAGCCCCTGCGCTTTGAAAAGCTCCAGGCAGTGCATCTCCTGCTGCTCGGAGACCACGCGGTAATACTCCTCCAGCGCGCCTCCGCCTTGCGCGTCAAGGAACTTGAACACCTCGTTGTAAAACCGCACGAACTGATCACTCGGAATCATTGTCCACATCCTTGAGCATTGAGCGTTGAATGTTGGGCGTTGGGCGTTTTCTAATTATTTGCACGCAGCGTCCCTCACCCGTGATCTCCGTGCCCGCCTCGAACGGCGTGCCCTCGCACCACGCCTCGTTCAGCAGAACCGTCTGGTCGCAGAAAAAGGCCGAAGGCGTCAGCCCCAGCTTGCGCAGGTGTGCCACCGCCGGACACCGCCGCACCGTCAGCACCACCGCGTCTTCCGTGACCTCCAGCGCGTACTCAGCGCCCTCGCGGTCCATGAAGTACCGCCAGTGTTCGACCAGCTCGCTCCAGTCGCCGCGCTTCAGCCCCTCGTAAATCGAACGGTACACCTGCCGCGCCGTGGCCGTGAAGACCTTGCGCAGCCCTTCCCGCCCGTAACGGCTGCCGACGTACTCTACGGCCGCGTTCATGCTGCCGTGGAAGTCCTTGTGCAGTTCGCCCGTCTCCCGATATCTAAGCATGTGTCGCCTCCACCTCCATGTGTGCGCCCAAGCCCATCCGCCTATCGGCTCTCACTCAACCCCTCTGCACCTCCCCGTTTCTGCGCCTCTGCGTTAAAAAAATCACCGGGGGCCGGCCCGCTCACGCCAACTCCTCCCGGAACGCCTCGACACACGCCTCGATCTCGCGCTTGCGCGTCTCGGTCAGTGCCTCCATGCCCTGCGCCAGCGCCAGCTCCGACGCGCACAGCCCGAGAACCTTCAGCGCGTATTTCTGCCCCGCCCAAACGGTTTCCAGATTCGGCCCGTACACGCCGTGGAACAGCCGGATGAAGCGGTTCTGCAGGCGCACCGCCTCCGCGACATCGCCCGCGTCTACGGCCCGCGCGATGCCCACCATGATCTTCGAGCCCAGCGCGCCCATGCCGCAGAGCATGCCGTCGTACCCGACGAGCAGCGCCTCGTCAGCCGCCCACTCTTGTCCTTCAAGCAGCGCCGGCTTCAGCCGCTTCTCCTGTTTCAGCAGGATCAGCTCGCGCCGCAACCACATGTTGCTGGCCGAGTTCTTGACGCCCTTCAGGTTCGGATGCGACAGAATCGTTTCGAACTGCGCGAGCGACAGATTGATCCCGTTGTTCGGCGGGCAGTGGTAATAATAAACGGGCCGGTCCGCCCGGTCCAGCACGCCACAGACGGCCTGCACCGGATCACCCGCCTCCGACGCGGGCGGCAACATCAACACGTAGCTGTCAAACGCGTGTGTCGACGCACGCGTCAGGTTGTCCTGTGCGCCAGCCAGCGTCTTGGCGGTGATCCCCACCAGTAGCTCCGCACGACCCGCAACGGCTCTGACGCTCTCCGCGATCAGCCGGTCACGGAACGCATCAGAGAACTGGCTCCATTCGCCCATCGACCCTAGGATGAAAATCCCGTCGATGCCGTGGCGGATGTTGCGGTCAAAAATTCTGTTCAATCCCTCGACGTCCAGACCCCCGTCCGCCGCGAGCGGCGTGATCGAGGCCGAATACACTTTCTTTCGCATCTCTGTCCTTTTAATCGTTGAAGTAACCGTGAAGATTGACGCTCGGTTTGTCCGAGTAAAGCCACGAGACCGGCACACGCGTGATGCGAGAGTGCGCGAGCCCGGACATGGCGCAGTAGCCGAGCAGCACGGCGTCATCCATCGGGTGGATCGCGATGTAGCAGTACCAGCCCTGCGGGTTGCCTTCCAACACCCTGACCTGTTGCCACGTCTTGCCATCGTCTTTCGAGACCGCCGTGCTCAGCGGCACACGTTTGTTTTTAAGGCTGTCGGGAATGGTGTCATGGTTGTTCCAGACCAGCAGCAGGTCTCCGGTCGAGGGCAGGCGCTTGATCGAGGCGGGCGAGACCGGCGACTTGATGTCCGAGGCTACGGGCGCGCTCCACGTGTCGCCGCCGTCCGATGAATACGCGAGATACTGGCACCCGCCGCTCGCGCGGATGAACATCATCACGCGCCCGTCCTTCAGCTCGACCGCGCCCGGCTCCTGCGTGGTGATGCGCCTGCCCGCCGCGTCATAGCCCTTTTGCACGGTCTTGCTGCGGCGCCAAGTCTTGCCGCTGTCGTCCGACAGATAACACAGGAGCGTTCCCTGCCAGTCCGCCTTGGGCGCGCCCTGCACCCAGTGGAGGCAGATCGGCAGCACCAGCCGTCCGCCCGTGAGCTGGATCGCCCGGTCGTTGTTCAGCACGTAGTAGCCGACCTCGTCCGTGATGCACGTCACCGGCGCGCCCCACGTCGCGCCCTCGTCGGACGAGAGCCGCATCAGCGGACGGCAGTCCTGCTCGCTGTTTTTGAGCAGGTAGAAGAGCGCGATCGGACCGTTCCGCAAGCGGAGCAGGCTCACGGACATGACGTTCATGCCGCCTTCGTTTTCAACGATGACCCGGTCCTCCGTCGTCCATGTTCTGCCGCCGTCTGACGAATAGCGCCCGGCCAGATGCGCCGGATCATGATCCCCGCCTCTGCCCGCCGTGTAGTGCGAATAGACAAAGAGAATCCTCCCGTCTTTGAGCGAAACAAACGCGCCCTCGCTGTTGCGCGGATTTCCCGCTCCAGGAGGCAGTTCAAGCGTCCGCACGGGCACCTTCTGCGCCAAGGCCGAACATGAACAACAAGCTGCCAATGCCGCGGCTAAACACGCCAGCCGCGCGCGGACATGTTTTTTTCCTTCGTTCTCCAACCCCAGATTCGACATCATCTCCCTCCCCCTTTAAGGATTTCTCTCATTCCTAATCGTAATCTTAATCTTAATCGTAATCCTAATCTCGTTCCCCGTCACTGACCTTTTCCGACCTGCGCGTCAAACCACGGGTCCAGCGCGTCCTGAAGCGTGATCGACGCACCGGAGGGCGGAGCGATCCAGTCGAGATCATGCCCCCGCACAATCTTCCGCAACAGTTCCGAACCTGCCCGCTGCTGCCGCGTCAGGCTCGGATATACCAAAGCCGGATCGACGCCAGCCGCCGTCCACGCGGAACCGGCAAAGGGCAGCGACCAGTTGACCATCCAAGACACCTGCCGAATAAACGACTCCTCATCGCCGACTTCCAGATCATCCGGCGCAAGCGAGACAACCACGAGATCCGGCTTGCGGTTACGAACCCCTTTATATCCGTCGACAAGCACATCCTTCTCCATTCGCGCCAAACCTTGGGCGCTCGTATTCCCGCTGACGCCCGCATTGACAACCTTCACGTCAGCCCTCGGGTAGAGCCGTCTCAGGGCCACCTTGAGCATCTCCGGCCACGCCCGCCGGTTGCCGCTGTGGTAATAGGCACCCGTGATGCTGTCCCCGAAGCAGACGATGCGCACCGGCTCGCGCGCCTCGGCCAGAAGCCGCGCCGTCTGCAAGGGGGCAGAAGGTTGAGCCCCGAGCGGCAGAGTGAGAACCGAGAGTCCGATCAACAGAGCCGACGGCAAGTGTAATAACGTGCCCCGTTCGTGCCCTCTCACAACACGCTTCATATTCATTGTGGCTCCGTTGATTTCCCAAAGAAATGGAAAGCGTACAGGTCCGCGTCCTTCAACGTGAATCGGAGGCGAAGGGGTTTCCCCGACAACCCGCTCACATCCGTCCCTTTCCCCTTCCAGGAGACCGGGAAGTCGATGTGGTCGCCGAAAACTGGAAAACAGTCGGCCAGCGCGAAACCGGGAATCGGCGTGCCGTCCGGGTTCTGGAGTTCGACCTTCAGCTCGCCCGGCCCGCCCGTCTCGAAATTGATCGAGAGCGCGCGGCCCGCGAAGATCAGCGGCCGGGTGACCAGCTCGCCGCCTGCGGCCGAGGCCTGCGCCGAGACGAACCCGTCCAAGCGCAGCGTGCTCCTGCGAACCTTGGTCGCGTTGCCCTCCCAATAGGCTTCCGTGGAATAGAAACTGATCTCATTCGGCGCGTCGCCCAGGTGCGAGGCGGTCTCGACCATGCCCCAGAAGATGAAGTTGTCGCCGTAGACCCAGCTCTCCTGAGTCCGAGGCCCGGGCCGCATGAAGGATTCTTCCCAGAGCCGGACCGTTTCGCCGTCGCGGCTCGCAAGCAGCACCGCGTCCGTGACAGCGGTCCCGAAACGGTTCTCTTTGGCCGACCGCGACTTCCGGTTTGCAAGACCGGGCAGGGCCGACATCGCGGGCCACTCCCACGCCGGCTTGCCCCGGTCATAATAGCGCATCGGGAAGCCGAGGATGATGTGCGGCGCGCGGGAGTACGGCTGCATCTGGTTGGTGTAGAGCGCGTAATCCTTGCCCTGTTGGCGCGCCACCTGTTTCCCCGGCGGAAAATGCAGGATGTCGGTGCTTGCGGCGGTCATGATGTCGCGGATGCCGTTCCGGAAATTGCGGTAGTAGGCGCGATAGGCTTTGGCGGCCGGATCCCAGAAAATCAGGTTCTGCGAGTCGAAGGCACCGTCTGTCGCGCACGGCGTTCGGCCGAGTATTCGGAAACGGAGCCCGTCACCAGACCCCAGAACATAGAGCGCCGCGCCGAACTGGCCGGTGCCTCCCTTCCCGTTGATCACGACCTTATACCGCTGATCTTCAGGGCAGGCGGGATTGGCGTCGTAGAACACGCTGGTGTGCGCCGGGTCTCCGGCGATCTCCCCGACCATCCGGGCGTCGAGAACGATGTTGTTCTCCTTCGAGCCGTTGTAGGCGAAGAGCCCCAGATTGGGCCGCGTCCACTGGATGCCATCCGCACTCTCCGCATAGCAAAGCACCCATGGATGGCTTGAGCGGGTCGTGTCAGGCACGCCGTAGTTCTTATCGTAGTGCCCGCCGCGGTAGTACATGCGGTACTTCCCTTCGGCGAACATCACGGACTGGTATCCCGAGGCGTTGCCTTCCCACGGCTGGTCCGTCTTGAACACGATCTCCTTGCGCTCGGGCCGGTGCAGAACCAGACGCAAGTCGCCTGAAGTTGTGCCGATGATCGCGCTGTCCACGAACAGCTCGCGCCGCCCGCCGATGTCGAACGCATCCTCGGCCGCCCAGCCCGGCCACGCCGTCAACACCGACAGCAACCCCGCCCAAACCCGCATCCGAACTGTCCGCATACTCCCGTCCTTTCCCTTGCCTTCAGCGTTGAGCGTTGATGTTCAGTCATTGATAGAGTACACCCGTCCCGACACATTAAACGTTCACGAAAATAGAATTCTTTTTTCGTGTTGTTTACATTTCCGGAAGCCCATCCGAATATGGTATGTTGTTTTGAAAAACCGTCATGCCTGTCAGAAACTCGAAGATGCGGCTTCTCGACTCTGAAGAAAGAGTGGCGCAAGACTGGGGGCGCGGACGGCCCCGTCTTCGGAGGGGGCGTTTGCACCGTGTGTCACAGACCGCCGCATACCTCCGAATGCGCATTTGACCTGCACCGTCTTTCGCGTCGCGGACGAGGCCGTCCGCGCCCCAGGCCGCTTCGCACGTGCCACGCACACTTCAACTCGCCCCCCGTCACCAATCGATTACTTACGTACATTATTCAACTTATACTTGATTTTTGTACCAGCACTGGAGTATCCTGCTTGCGAACAGAGAGGAGTATCCCATGATCAAACGGGACATGACCGCAACACTTCTGAAAATGGCCGCGGATTATCCGGTCGTCACATTGACCGGGCCACGGCAATCAGGCAAGACAACGCTTGTCCGCGACTGTTTCCCAAACCATGTATATGCCAATCTTGAACGCCCGGACATAAGAAATCTGGCTCAGACAGACCCACACGGTTTCTTTGCGAAACACCCCGCACCCGTCGTGATCGACGAGCTCCAACGCGTTCCGGACCTCGCCTCTTACATTCAGACCCGCGTGGATCAACACCGGAAAGCAAAAGGCCAGTACATCCTCACCGGCTGCCACCAGGGCGACCTGCACCATACCGTCAGCCAATCCCTGGCCGGACGCACGGCCTTGCTCTGCCTCCAGCCGTTGGACTGCCGGGAACTCAGCTCCAGCTTAAGGCAGACATCGTGCGACACGCTGATCTGGCGCGGCTTTATGCCCGGGCTGTACGATGAGCCGCTGGACCCGACCACCTATTACCGCAACTATTTCAAAACGTATGTCGAAAGGGATGTGCGCCAGATCCTGCAAATCCGCAACCTTACCGCCTTTGAGCGTTTCCTGACATTGCTGGCCGGGCGCGTGGGACAAATCGTCAATCTCTCCGGCCTTTCGGGGGAAACAGGCGTCAGCGGAACGACGCTCAGCGAGTGGCTGTCCATCCTCGAGGCCTCGTTCATCATCTTCCGGCTTTCCCCCTATTTCGCCAATATCGGCAAGCGGGTGGCGAAAAGCCCGAAACTGTATTTCACCGAAGTCGGGCTGGCCGCATATCTGCTGGGCATCGAACATCCGTCCCAAGTGGCCCGCGATCCTTTGCGAGGAGGGCTGTTCGAAAATCTGGTGATCGCAGACATCCTGAAAACACGCCTGAACGCGGGCCTGGACGCGAACCTCCACTATCTGCGCGATAACAAAGGCTTTGAAATTGACCTGATTGTGAAACAGGGGCGTCACCTCGTGCCGGTGGAAATCAAATCGTCCATGACCTTCCATGCCGACTTCACGCGCAACCTGCGCGTTTTTTGTGAGCGCGAACCCGCCGCACGCTTCCCCGCTCTCGTCTACGCGGGCGAGGAGCTGCCGGATGTCCAAGGGGTGCGCTGCGCCAATTTTCTCAAAGCGCACACGCTGAGCGGCATCCTGCCACAAGCCAACTAGGACAGCCATGCCTGTCAGAAACTCAAAGATGCGGCTTCTCGACACGCCTGACTACCGGGTATTCGATCTGGCGAAAGTCGACGTTCCGGACATTCCTGTGCTTTCACGAAAATAGAATTCTATTTTAACTTCATTTCCGGCCGCCCTGCCTCGGGGAGAAGATACCGCGCGAGCCGGCAAACGCGTTTTCCGCGACCTCCTGACACGGTGAAAAGGACCTCGTCAAAGGACGGCTAGCTCACCTATCTTGTCCAGAAACGCGGCAAGCGGGACCAGCCGGACTGTCCGGGTCAGAGCCTCCTCCCTGTCCGCAAGGGAAACGAGCGTCCCCACTTCCGGTTTCAGCTCTTTGAACAAACCGGCAAAACGGGTCATCGCATCACCCATGTGAGGGCGAGGAGTCTTCGAAAGCTTGAATTCGAAGGGGCATAACCGTCCGTTGACGCCTTCAGCCAACAGGTCGACCTCCAGCCCGTTACTCGTCTTCACGAAGTACAACCGCGGCGAAACCCCTTTCGCGCACATGACCTTGACCGCCTCCTGGATGCAGAAGTTTTCGAACAGTGCGCCAGCCAGAGGGCCGTTTAACAGGTGCTCTTTTTCGCGGATACCCGTCAGATAGCAGACCATACCCAGATCCAAAAAATAGACTTTGGGTGCTTTGATCATGCGCTTACCCAGATTCCGGTAATACGGGGGAAGCAGGAAAATGATCCGGCAAGCCTCAAGAATGGAGACCCATTTCTTGAGGGTGTTGACCGACACCCCCACATCCGTCGCGAGAGAGGACAGGTTTAATTCCTGGGCACACCGGGCGGCAAGCAAACGCAAGAACCTCTCGAACTCACGCAGATTCCCAATGTCGTATAGCCCTCGGATGTCACGTTCCAGATTTTCATTTCTACTGCATATTTGCATCCTCTAGCCAGATCTGATATCCCGCCGGAGCCACACTTAAAGGCTTGCTTTCCGCCCCCCCGAGCCCCTGCCATCCGGAGCAGCCTGAAGAACTGAATGCAGGACACTACTGTCCGGTTAGAAGCCCGGAAAATAGGGCTCTTCCTGCATACCGGGAGTTTCGGGGAGTGGTTGATTCTCCGAAATCACTTAAAAGCATAACAGGGGACGGCAAACAAAGAGTTCGCAAAAACAGACTTCTATTTTTGTGTTGATTCCGTTTCCGGCAAGGCGCTCGGGTGTGGTAAATTATTCCTGTCATGCCTATCAGATACTCAAAGATGCGGTACCTTGACACGCCCGACTACCGCGCGTTCGATCTGGCGAAAGTCGGCGTTCCGGACATTCCTGTGCTCTATTTTGTCCGGCACACGCAGCGCACGCCCCCGGTTGAAGCGCACTGCCATAAGGGCTGCTTCGAGATCGGCCTCTGCCTGCGCGGCTCGCTCGTTCTCGAAAACAGCGGCCAGCAGCACACCGTGCTGGCGGGAGGAATTTTCTTCAACAAACCCGAAGACGCCCACCGGCTGCTGGACTACCCGAAAGGAACGGTCTTGTACGGCATGCTGATCAGGACGGCCAACGCAAAAGGGAGTTTGCTCCGTTTCACCAAGGCTGAGAGTGCGGAAATCCGGAGCCGCCTTCATCAGCTTCCGCCGCACCTGACGGTGAATACGAATCAGGTCAAGCACGACTTCATTGAGCTGTTTCGCGCTTACGGGACGCTGCAGGGACGGTACCGCACGCTTTGCATGACCGCGACCTGCATGAACCTCGTCACCAGCTTGCTGGAAACCTCGGGGCAGGAACCGCCGCCCTCGCACGCGGACCGGATCGGAAGCGTCATCGCCACCATGCAGCAGTCGCCGGAGAAACTGTACGACATCGACACGCTGGCGCATCAGGCCGCGCTCTCGCCGTCGCATTTCATCAACCAGTTCAAGCGCCTCACCGGTCTGCCGCCCCACCACTTCCTGCTCAAGTGCCGCATCGACGAGGCCAAAATCCGTCTGCACAACACCCGCCTGCCCGTCACCCGCATCGCGCAGGATCTGGGCTTCTGCACCTCCCAGCACTTCTCCACGCACTTCAAGCGCGCGACCGGCCTGCGGCCGCTCGCCTGGCGCCGGCAGTAGCGACGTGACCGCGCCGCGCATTTCACTTACAAGAGCCGCTTGAAACCGCTGTGCGCGACGGGGCCGCGCAGACGGCCCAAGACATCCCCCTGGGCCAGCGCCTGCGCCAGCTCGCAGAAGACCTTGTCGATCGCCTCCGCATAGCGGTCCACAACGGCATCGGTGTGCGCCAGCGTCGGATAGAGCCCCGTGCCCGCCAAGAAGCCGAAGCCGAGCATCTCTTGGGTGTAGAGCGTCCGCAGCGCATCCGCCTGAGGATGCTTGAAGCTGAAATGAGCCAGGCACGGGTAGCCGCCGACGCGCACCGGCAGCCCATACCGCCGCGCGCTTTCTTCCCAGCACTGCTGCACGCGGCTGCCGACTCGGGCGACGTGGCCGGGCACATCCACGGTATTCAGCTTGCGCAAGGTGGCCAGCGCGGCCACGAACCCGACGCTTTCCGTCCAATACGTGCTGCTGATAAACGAGCCGTGCGCGCCGGACATGGCGGCACCGGTACCGATCACCGCCGCGATCGGATGGCCGTTGCCCAGCGCTTTCGCGAACACGGCGAGGTCGGGCATGACGCCGAACTTCAGATGAACCCCGCCGGTGTGCATGCGCCAGCCGATGGTGATCTCATCGAAGATCAGCAGGGCCCCCACGCGGTGCGCCGCGTCACGGACGTGCTCGAGGAAACCCGGATCGGGATCCTGGTTGCGGCACGGCTCCATGATCACGGCGGCCAGCCGGTCGCCATGCTGGGCGACAAGGGCATCAAACTCATCCCGTCGGTTGTAAACAAAGGGTACCGTCGTGCCGCGAAGTTCACGCGGCACGCCCAAAGGATCAAGCCCGGGCAGAAGATGGCCGCGCAAGGCGTCGGTATCGCCCAGATTGGCCGCCAGATACCAGTCCTGCCAGCCGCTGTAGCCGCAGACGGCAACCACGGAGCGATCCGTCGTGGCCCGCGCGATGCGCACGGCCATGGCGCACGCCTCGCCGCCGCAGCGGGCGAAGCGGACTTGCTCGGCCCACGGGTGAATCTCGCAGAGCAGATCCGCCAGTTCAACCTCTTCCGGAGCGTTGAGCGAGCACATGCTGCCCGAATGAATGCGGCGCTGCACGGCATCGGTCACGTCCGGGTCGCAAAAGCCGAGCAGGCACGACCCGATACCGTTCGTGGAAAGATCATAATAATGACGCCCGTCCAGATCCCATGTTTCGCAGCCGCGCGCCGCGCTGAAATAGGCGGGCCACTGCTCAGGAGCCATCATTTCCGGCTGTTTGCTCAACAGTTGTACGCCGCCCGGAATACGTTGCCGGGCATGCCTGTAAAGCGCCTGTGTCCGAGACCCCTCTTGCTGATCGCCCGTCCATCCCTGTGCCATGCCTGCTCCTCTCATCGTCCTGCCCAAAGTTGCGCAAAACGCCACAGCGTCCTGCCCGTCCGCCTTTATGCTTCCGCGCGCATCCCGCGTTTCCACGTCAGTGACTCGACGCCTTTCTTGCGATTCGGGAAGACCGCGCTCACCGCCAGAGCCGTCACGAGGCAGGTCACCATCCCGATCGCCCCGTAAAGCAACAGGTGCGGCTTCCAAGCCAAGTGCGCCCGTTCCAGCCCGATACACACCGCGTAGTTCGCGACAAGCCCTGTCAACGCCGCCGCCGCACCGACTCGCCGCGTGAAGATACCGAGCATGAACAGGCAGGCGAGACCGCTCGTCAAGATACCGATGAAGGTCAGGAACTGGTCATACACCGAGCGGATATCCGCGTTCGCCAACACCAGCGCGCCGGCCATGCCCGCCAGCCCCACCGCAACGGTGCAAGCCTGCGCGAAAAGGACCTGCGCACGGTCGCCCGCCCCGTGCCGCAGGCGCACAAACCAGTCGCTGGTCAGCGCCGTGGCCGACGAATTGATGTTCGCCGCCAAACTCGTGATGGTGGCCGCAAACAGCCCCGCCAGAATGATCCCGGCGGATCCCGCCGGCAGATCGTTCGCCATGAACAACGGCAGCACCGAATCGGCTTTGGGCATCGTCACCGGCAAACGTTCCGGCTGGCTCCAATAAAAGGTAAACAGCGCCGTCCCGATAGCAAATGAGATGAATCCCGTCACTAAAAACGGCACATTCAGCCACAGGCTCCGGCCAGCCTCGCGAATATCGGAGGTCGTCATGTACCGCTGGATCACGCATTGGTCGCTGGTGTACGAAATCAGGCATTCGACAAACCCGCCGATCAGCACCGCCCAAATGACCGGCTGCGAAAAATCAAAGCCGACGTCAATCATCTTGAGTTTTCCCGCACGGCTCGCGATGTGGAAAACGCCGGACAACCCGCCCTCCGTTCCGGCGATCAACAGATAGAGCAGCAGCAGGGTCCCGCCTGCCAGCACGGCCGATTGCACCACGTCGCTCCAGATGACCGCCTCGATACCGCCTGTGGTGCAGTACAGGATGGTCACCAGACACACGATCACAATGCACATGCTGACATCCGCGCCCGTCGCAGCGGCGACGGCCAGAGCGGGCAGGTAGGCCACCACCGCCACGCGCGCCACCATGAACAGGATGAACGCCAAACTCGCGAACAGCCGGCACGCGAGGTTGAACCTCCGCTCGAGATACTCGTAGGCGCAAGTCAGGTTCAGCTTGCGGAAGAACGGCAAATAGCAGCCGATCACGATCGGCGGGATCAAAATAATGCAGAAGCACTTGGGCGCATATTGCCAGTTTGACATATAGGCCAGCGCAGGAACCGCCAGAAAGGAGATCGAGCTGGTCATCGCCGCGAAGATGCTGATGCCCGCCGCCCACCAAGGGATGCGTCCGCCGCCCTTGAAGAAATCGTCCGCGCTCTTCTTCTTGCGCATGAACCCGAGGCCCAGACCCGCAAGCCCGAAAAAGTACACGGCCATCACCGCCCAGTTCAGCCAATGGAACTTCCGGTGCTGAACAAAATGACCGACCGCGCAGACCGGCGTACGAGCCCCTGCCTCGCCTGCCTCGGACACAAGCAGGATGCTCCCGTCTGAGCGCGTCATCGCCGCACCGCCGAGGGCCGGCGAAAACGGCGCCTCGCCCAACACGAACCAGCGGTCCGTCACCGTGTGATACGCCAGCACGTTCCGGTTCCCGCAGATGCGTTCCGGCGACCGGGACGCCTCCGCATCGACCCCGCCGAAGAACAGGACGTGCTGATCGCCGCTCGTCACACAGCGCGCGCCGCTCAGCGGCCACGCCGCCGCCGGGGGCGAGGACGGCCCGTCCGCGATCGGCACCGGGGGCGCGATCGCCCGCCAGACGCCCACGCCAGCCGGCTGGGCGAGATCATAGGCATACCCGTCCTTCAGTTGTATCCGTCCGCCGTCCTTGCGCCGTACAGATCCGCCGACGACATACAGATATTTCCGTTTCTGGTCGCCGTTCTGCACAAAGGCCACCGCCTCCCTGCGGCCTTTCGGGCCGGGCAACGGCGGCAGAGAGGTCCAGCCTGCTTGCGGCGCATCCAGATCGAATGTCCACACGTCGCTGGCCAAGGCCTCGTCAGATTCCCCGCCCGCCACGTAGACGCGATTGTCCCAGGCTGCAGCGGCTCCGCGCCGCACACCGCAAGGAAAGTCCGGCAGGGCCTTTTCAACGGCCTGTGCCCGTATCGCGTCCCAGGTCAGCAGCAACACGCGGGAATGTTTCCCGCCGTCCTCGCGACCGACGACGCACACGATGCCGCGCGGCGTCGTGGCGCACATGCTCTCGGCGACCGGCTGCGACAACCTGCCGGCCTGAATCCAATTTGTGCTGCCACGGGGCAGCGCGTAGATGTCCCCGCCATCGCGTTTCTTGTCGCCGTCGGGCAGCGGCTTGTCCGGAACGTTCGACCCGCCCGCCAGCAGCACGACCCCGTCGTGTTCGCCCGCGAACGGAGCCCCCACGCCGACCGCCGCGCGCCCGTCCGCCTGCTGCGGCAGCGGAGCGTTCGCCGACCACTCAAGTCCGACCGGCGGTGCCCCCCACGCGCTTGCCGATACCGCCAGCGTCAGGGCAACGCTCAATAATTGATAAGGATGAGACATGGTTGCCATTTACGGATTTTCGCCCACCGGCAGCCATGCGATCCCCTGCCGGGTGGCGCGGAACCGCTTGGCGCGGACGCTCGAGCCGGGGCCCTCCTCGTAATAGAGGATCAGGATGGTGCCGTCTTTCAGCGTCACCATGCTAGGATACGCGCCGAAAACCGTATCGACTACCACATTCGTGCTCCACGTCTGGCACTCGTCCAAACTGTAGTGCAGGCTTGTGTCAGGCAGCCGATGCGCCATGAGGATGATGTCGCCCGGAGCGCGGTGCAAATAATGGCAATGCCCGGGAAAGCCGAACTGCACCGGCACGGCCCAGCTTTTCCCGCCGTCCTTGCTGACCGACCACGCCGAGATGGTCTGTCCACGCAAAGCAGCGAAGAGGCTCCCGTCCTTGAGCTGGATCAGATCGGTCTCCGCGTCAAGCCGCAGGCCGCCCGTCGGGATGTCAACCGGCGTGCACCACGTCTTACCGCCGTCCCCACTGAAGGTCACCGCGCCCCAGGCCGCTTTTTCGTTTTCAGCGTAGAGCCCCAAGGCAAGCCGTCCATCCGCGAGTTCACGGATCGGCGACGAACAATAGTACGCCTGGGTAATCAGGCGCGGCTCGCGCTCCCACGTTTTGCCGTTGTCGCCGCTGGTCACGATGAAAGCGCCGAGCGATTCATACCCCGCCTGCCCGTCCGGACGGGGTTTCAGCGTGAAGAACGTGCAGGCCAGGCGCCCGTCCTTGAGCAGGACGACGGATGGATCGCGGTCGTCGTACGGCCCGTCGAAAAGGGTGAAGGCCGCCGACCAGGACTTACCCTCGTCGTCAGAGAAACAGCCGCTGAGACGGCCGCCTTTCGGCAATCGCGCGTCGGGCATGGCGATGTGGCCGTATCCGGCATAGCATACCGCCAGCAACCGCCCGTCCGCCGTCCGGCACACGTCGGGGAAGGCCTCGTAGCCGCCCGCGCCCGCGTCGGTGAAGACCGGCACCCACGCCGGCAGCGCTGCGGCCGGCGTGTCTCCCGCATGCCTTTTCGCGGCTTCTTTTTCAGGGCTGCACCCGCTCTTTAAACGCGGATCCTCGGCGCCGCTGCCCACCACTGCGTTCAGGCACACGCCCACCACGAGCCCGCGGCAAGCACTCCTGAAATGACCAACCCAACCGTTACTTAGCGCCATCGTTGATTTCTCCTTGTCGATTCCGGCCCCCCTCGCGCACAAGCGGAGCGCCTGTATCGGAAAGGATCGTGAGTCTGTTGGTCACACCGCTAAAAACGGGATTGTAGTGGATCTTGCCGACCGTCACGTTTTCAGTCAGCGTGACCACACCGGTCGCCACCGACAGGTCGGCAACCTCGCCGGGCCCCGGCAATATCCCGCCGGCCCAGTCGGCGGTGTTGGTCCAGAACCCCCCGAGCCTGTTCAAATAGGTTCTGACAATCGGCCATCCCGGCGCCGGCGAGTGCCATGTCAAGCCTGCGGCCGCGACACGAAAACGCTTCGCCCGGATGTTTGAGCCTTCGCCCTCTTCGTAATAAACGATCAGGATCGATCCGTCCCGGAGCGTGACCATGCTGGGATACGCCCCGACCACCGTGTCGACCACCACGTTCGTGCTCCATGTCTGGCACTCGTCCAGGCTGTAGCGCAGGCTGGTGTTGCCCGCCTCCCACCAGCGGAACGCCATCACGATGATGTCGCCCGGCGCGCGGTGCAGATAGTGGCAATGGCCGGGAAAGCCGAACGGCTCGGCCGTTGACCATGTCTCGCCGCCGTCACTGCTGACCGACCACGCCGACAGTCCCTGGCCCCGCAACGTGGCGAAAAGACTCCCGTTCTTCAGCTCGGCCACATCTGTCTCCGCGTCCAAATAGAGCCCGCCTGCCGGGATGTCGACCGGCGTGCCCCACGTCGCTCCCCCATCCGCGCTGAAGGTCACCGCGCCCCAAGCCCCTTGCGGCTGTTCGGCGTAAAGCCCCAAAGCCAAACGTCCGTCCGACAGCTCGCGGATCGGCGACGTGCAGAGGTGATCGCGGGCGATCAGACGCGGCTCGCTCTCCCATGTGGCCCCGTTGTCCGCACTGGTCACCATGAATGTCCCTGCGAAAGCATAGCCGAGCTGGCTTCCCGGACTGTTGGTCAGCGAGAAGAACACGCACGCCAGCCGACCGTCCTTGAGCTGCGTCACCGAGGGGTCGCGGTCGTCGTGCGGCCCGTCGAACAGCGCGAAGGCATCGCTCCAGGTCTGCCCCTCGTCAGAGGAGAAGCAGCCGCTGACACGCCCGCCTTTCGGCCAGTGTTCGTTCGGCAAGGCGATATGACCGTAGCCCGCGTAGAACACCGCCAGCAGCCGACCGTCGGCCGTCCTGCAAACGTCCGGGAACGCCTCGTAGCCCCCCGCGCCCCCGTCCGTGCAGACATAGACCCACTCCGGCTGCGCCGTGACCTCAAAGGCTGCCAAAACCAGTGCACTCAGAATGCCTCCGCCAACTTTCATGATGCGCCGACACGCCGCTGCCCTGATGATGCCTTCACCCACAACGCTCACTTGCCTCCCTAATCACACGTCACCCGTAAAACGTTTTTAGCGCACTTTCAAGAGTGTGCCCGGCACCGGCTGCGGCAGGCATTCGAATTTGACCAGCGCGTAATGCGCGCAACCGGTCTGCGTGGAATCCCCGGCACCGAAAAGCAACCGGTCGTCTCCGCCTTCAGCCCAGGGTATCGACAGCGCCAGCGGTTCGCCGTCGCAGTGCAGGTTGGCGCGGGACTGCACGGGACTGTACTGCAGCGTGTAGGTGTGGTACACGCTGCCCCCGGGCACCGTGACAACCGCCCCGCCGTTGCAACTGACCTGCGCATTGCCGGAAGCGTCGCTGCCGAACAGCAGGGTGTAGTTCCCGCTGCCCGCCACATAGGCGCACACACCCCAGTCCGCGGCGTCGCCGGCATTCACCACCCGCATCCGCAGCGTCAGACGCCAGCGGTTGGTGTTCACCCACTCGGCCTCCACCGCCGAGAACGCCGTCGAGTAATAGGCGAAAGCCGAGGCGCTGGCATCGTCGATTTTCCACGCATCGACCGTCTCGCCGCCGACCGTCTCGGTCACCGGCCCTACCGCGACCGCGCCGGTGTTCCCGTCCAGCGTCCAGTTCTCGACCGGCAGGGCCGCGCCGACATTCGGATCAAACTTGCCGATGTGGCGGATCAGGTAGGGCAGGTTGGTCACCGAGTAGTTATCATAAATGGCATCATGCGTTTCAGCCGCGCCACTGTCCAGCCGGTTCTTGAAGAATCCCGGGCAGTTGTCCGCCACGGGGTCACCCGGCGCGAACCCGTTGGCGGCCATCACCGGCTGGCCGTTGACCAGCACCTGCAGCCTGCTGCCCGAGAGGATCGCCTGAAAGTCGAACGGCTCGCCGTCGCCCAGCCGCCCGTCGCCGTCGGCGTCGAAGGGCAGCCCGTTGATGCTGGCGGGCAGCGAGCCTGCCGCGCCGTACACCCAAAAGTCGGGCGACCCAGTGAACGGGTTCATGCCGTACTTGGTGTCGAGGGCGTTCTCGCGCACGAACAGCGCACCCGCCGGGGTCATCAGCAGGGACACCGAGCCCGCCATGTCGGCTTCGATATCGAGTCGGCTGCCCAGGGCGCGCCGCATGACCAGCCCGCAGCCGTTCTTGACCGTCGTGCCGCTGCCGTCCACCTTGTCGAAGCGCATGCGCGCCGAGAACACGCCGCTCGGCCAGGAGGCCGAGGCCACCGCCAGGCAGGGGTCGCTCGTGCCGTCCCCGAGGCGCAGCTCGCCGTCCTCGATCGAGGCGGCATTGACCGTGAAATTGTTGACTTTGAATTCGTGCCAGTCGGCCCCGCCCGCTTCTGTGCTGCCCAGGCTGTCGTTCGCGACCGGCCCGTCCGCGCGCGTGAAGGTGTCCGCAATCGGCTTGCCCGAGATCTTGACCGCCAGCGTGCCCGCGCCCGTGATCGCGGCGCAGTTGCCGGCCGTGTAAAAGCCCGGTTCCAAATCGGCGCCGTTCACAGAGAGCCGCAGCACCGAGGCCGCGACGCCCGGCCCCAGTTCGATCAGGCCGGCGCCGGATACGGCTACGGACACCAGCAGGTCGCCGCCCAGCATCCTGAACCTGCCGCCCGAGACGCGCAACCAATGATCGTCCCCGCCCGCGATCGAGACCGCGCTGCCAGCGGCTGTCTCGAACACGCCGCCCTCAATATGCAGGGATCCGAACTTGACCGTCACGTCCTGGATGCTCACCGTGCCGCCCGCCACCGTCACGTCGTTGGCACCGTTCATCGTCCCCTCGACCCGCAGCGTGCCGTTGCTGACAATCACCGGACCGGTGAACGTGTGGGTTCCGCCGAGAATCAGGGTGTCGGAGCCCTCTTTGATCAGGCCGCCCGGGCCAGACAGGCTATAGAGGGCACTCGTGTATGTCCCCTGCTCGTCGGAACAGAAACGCGTCGGGCCGTTGATACCCGTCAGCGTGAAGCTTCCGATGCCCCAGATCTCGTAACCGGTGTTGAACGGGTAGACGCGGCCGCCGCCCAGATTGAACACGGAGGTCCCGCTCGCGTCAAAACCGCGGGCGAGAGATCCCAGCCACAGTTCGCCGCCCGTGAGATTGTAAACCCCGACCGCGCTGCCGCTGCCCTCATTCGGCGTGAAGTAAATCTGATTGGCAATCACCTTGCCCCCGCTCTGGTTGACGGTTCCCGAGCCAAAATAAGCGACATTGAGGCGCTTGTTCGCGAGGTTCAGCTCGCCACCGGAGATGGTGTAGACGCTTTCTGAACCTGCCACGAAGCCGTTCAGGAACGGCTCGCTTGAGGAGGCCTGCGTCAGATTGATCGTGCCGCCCTCGTGCGCGACCACGGCACGCGCACCGCTGACATGGCCGAAAATCACGTCTGTTGCGCCTCCCGCGACATAGGTCGAACCTTCACGCATCACGAACCCGGCGGCAGGACCGGTGTCCGTTTCGAGTGTCCCTACGTATGTATCCGCGACCGGGTACTCGATCGAGCCCTCGTTCACCACACGGCCCTGAACGACAGCCAGAGACACCTCGTAGGCCGACGCCAGCCGGCGCTTGATGACCAGCGAACCGAGCCCGTCCTTGACCACGTTGACGGTCGGGATGAGATCCGCGTCGATCAGCAGTTGGGCGCCCTCGCCGACCTGGATCTGGCTCGGCGTCGCGGTCGTCAGCGTGATCGACCACGACCCCGGCGCCGCGGTATCGGAAAGCAGCGTCAGCGTGTTGGTCGTACCGCTCAAGGCGGGGTTGTAGAGTATCGCCCCGACGGTGACGGCGTCCGTCACGTTGATGGTCCCCGTCGCGGCGGAGAGATCGGCAATGTCGCCCGCACCGGGAACCGTGTTGTCCGACCAGTTTGTGTCAGTCGACCAGACCCCGTTGCCGCCGCTGCTCCACGTCCGCGTCACCGCCTGCACAGAACATGACACACCGATAACCACGCTGATGAACCCTTTTGCATGCCTATTCATGTCGCCCTCGTTTGACTGTTTCAACCGCCCGTCTGAGCCTGCACACCCTGTCCCGTGCGCAGCCTGTGAGCTGCGCCCGCCTGCCCCGAACGCTTCCGAACTCTTTTCACTTCATATTTTTAACGTACCATACCCCTTTCAAGAAAACTTCAATGAAAACAAAATAAAGTTTTAAATGAAGTCCTGTCGCTCCGTTTGCATCTTTCACCTTATTTTGGTAGCCTGCGGAATCAAAGGTTTGGGGAATGCTTTTCTATCATGACAAAAAGCTGGATGTCATTTACCGAGACACCAGCCAGATGCGCGTGCTGAATCTGGCGGAGGCGGGTCTACCGGAGGTACCGGTCATCGCCTGCACCCGTTTCGATCACTATGTCGTGCCGTATGCGTTGCACCGGCACCCCGACTGCTTCGAGATCGGCCTCTGCCTGCGCGGCGCGCTGACCCTGGTGAGTCAAGGGCGGGAGAACCGCATCCTGCCGGGCGATCTGCTCGTCAACAAACCCGACGACGAGCACAGCCTGAAAACCATTCCCGCCGGAACAAAATATTACTGGATGATGTTCCGCGACCCTGAATCGTGTGAGACGTTCCTGCATCTCCCGCCCGGCGTGGCGCATGACCTCCACGACAAACTGAACGCCGTGCCGAGCCACATCACCGCCGACACCGCCAAGGTCAAGCAAGCCTTCGCCGACCTCTTCATTCACTACGACCGGCCGCCCGGTCCGTATCGCACCTTCTGCCTGACCGGCGCCTGCATTCACGTGCTGATGGCTTTGATCGACTGCGTGCCCCGCACAAACGTAAGCGGCTGAACTTTGACAGCCTTGACGGAGACGGGCTAGGCGGTGCGTGAAGCGGGAGACCGTGCGGCGAGCCATTTGGCCGGGGTGAGTTCCCGCGCCTCGTCGGCCTTGATGTGCGGCAGGCGCCCGAGCACGTCCTTGAGGTACTCTTCGGGGTTGATGCCGTGCATCTTGCAGTTCTGGACGACCGTGTACATCACGGCGTTCTGCCAGCCGCCGCTCTCGGAGCCGAAGAACAGCCAGTTCTTTTTCCCGATCGCGCTTGGCCGGATCGCGTTCTCGACGAGGTTGTTGTCGATCTCCATCTCCCCGTTGCCGACGTACATCGTCAGGCCGTCCCAACGCTCCAGCGTATAGGCGATGGCTTTGCCGGTCAGGCTCTGCGGGAGGTGGTGCGGGCGATGGGACTCGAGCTTGGCCTTGAGCGCGGCGAGCATCGGCGCGCTTTCGGCCCCGCGCCGGGCTTCGCGCTGTTGCGCGCCGGCCCCGGCCTCCCTCAGTCCGGCCTCGACCCTGTAAAGTTCCTGGATATCCTTGAGCACGGCCTTGGCGAACGCCGACTCGTCCTGCGCCCGGAAAAAGTAGCGGCGGGCGTGCGCCCAGCAGTTGCCGAGCTTGAGCTTGCGGTCTTCCGGCCTGGACGCGTTGTGGCTCCCGTAAGCGGCGTAGCCGTCGGTCTGGACCGTGCCCCCGAAGTCTTTGAGCATGTCCCCGAGGCAGTCCGCGCCGCGGCCCGCGTGCCATTCGAAGAACACGCCCCTGCCCGGGGCGAGGTACACCCAGAGGTAGCCCTTCTTGGTTTTGCCGTGCCCGGGACAGATATATCCGATCGGGGTTTCGTCGGCCTGCAGGTAAGCGGCCGCCAAGACCTCCATCCGCAACGCTTCGTAAATGATCCGCAGCCAGTTCGCCGTGCGCCAGACCCAGCCGCACATCGTCTTGCGCGAAAGGATGACGCCCTCACGCGCATAGGCCTGCTCCTGACGGTACAGCGGCTGGTGGTCGGCGAACTTGCCGGTGTTGATGCGGGCGAGCAGAGAGGCGGAGGCGAAGCTGCCGGGAATGAGCTGCTCGGGGGCGGGCGCGATGACCGGCGCGCCGACGCCGTCCCGGCGCACGTACTTGCGGCGCTCGATCACGACCTTCTTGAAGCGCATCGGCTCCACATCGAGCTTGACGGTCTCTTCGGTTCCGATCAGGCGCCAGTCCCCGGGGCAGGCCTCTACCTCGGGCGGCTCGATGACGGTCCGCTCTTCGGGCAGATCGTCGGGCAGCCGGTCGCGTTTTGCGGCTCGCTTTTTCCGGGGGGCGGGCGGGGCCTCCTCTCCGGCGGGCGCCTGCTCATCAAAGGCGGGCTCTTCGCCCGCGCCCAAGTCCAGCAGCAGCTGGTTCGCGTCCAGCTTCTCGCTGGAACTGCCGAACACGCGCCGGACGAGCAGGTCGACCTTGTCGCGCAGCAGCCTGTTCTCCGACACGAGCCGCGCGTTTTCCGCGCTGAGCCGGGCGTTTTCCGCGACGAGAACCTCGACGAGGCGGGCGGGCTCAGGCAGCTCCCCGCACTCGTTTTCCGGCATTGTCACGGTCTCGTTTCTCACTGCCCCGGATGATAGCAAAACGCCTGAAAAAACGCTACGGGAAAATGCATGAAAACAGCATTTTTATTGGCTTTTTCATTATTCTCGCTGATACCAGGGACGCATCTTCGCACCCTTGAGATCCACCCCGTCCAAGAGCAGCGCCAGCGCCTCGGCGCCCAGCCGCAGCTTGCCGTTCTCGACGTCCACCCCGGCCGGCCAGGAGAACGTCCCCTTCTCCAGCCGCTTGACGCAGACCCACAGGCCGGTGCCGTCGAAGTGCAGCAGCTTGACCCGGTTCCTGCCCCGGTTCGTGAAGACGAACAGCGCGCCCTGCCGGGGATCCTCCCTCATCTTCTCCGAGGCCAGCGCGTACAGGCCGCCGAAGCCCTTGCGCATGTCCGCGGGCTCGACCGCCAGGTAGACCTTCAGCCCGCCGGTGATGCTCAGCATGACGCCACCCGCCGGATGAACGCCGCGTGCTCTTCGTCGGCCCGGAGGTTCCTGAACCGGAACACCCTCCCGTCGGGCCGGGCCACCTCCACCGCCAGGTCGCGGACGGCCGGCGGCACGATCTCGACTTCGGCGAACCCGGCCGCACTGCGGCCGCACCCTTTCCCGCCACGCGCACGCAGCCACTTCGAGAACGTCGCGGCCTTCAGGCCGTTGGCCCGGCAAAACGCCGCCTGCGTCATTCCGCTTCTGCCGTATTTATGCAGCAGTTCCCGGCGCTCGCTTTCAGCATACCGCTTGCGCCCCGGCTTCTCCGTCTTCACAATTTGTGTGCTCATGCCCGCGTTATAGCACGGCACTCAAAGGCTGGATAGGCTGTCAAAGTTAAACCGCTTACTGGCATTCTGATGCGAGGGGAAGAGGAAAATGCGGGGTGGCTGGCCCCGTTGGTGTCCCGGCTTTAGCCGGCTGGGGCGAACCGGGCCGACTGAAGTCGGTACACCAGCCTGTGCCGCATCAGTTCCGCTTTCCCTCGCGCTTCGTCTGCCCCCCCATCGCTTGGCGACCCATTGACCACGGTCTATCACACGCTGGTTCATCTAGGCTGCAAGAACGCTGACGGGGAGTCATCAGTTGGTGGCACAGCAGACTGCGTCTACGCGGAATTTACGGACCGCGATGTCCGTCGGTTGTGCGTTGACCGATGCCTGCCGCGACATCTCTTCAACACTTTACGAGAGCCGAGCGAGAAAGAAATAAACGGTCGGCCATCTCATCGGCCTGCGCGTGCGTCGGGAAGTTCGCCGGCCCGGTCAGGTTCGTCGCATGGAACCGGATGCGCGATCACACCGCTTCTCTTTTCCAGCGGCCCCGGCCTTTCCTTACAAGCCGTCGCCGTTTTTCAGCAGGTTGAACGTCGCGCTCTTCGGCTCGCCATCGCCATCCGTGTACGTCAGGCGGTAGCGCCCCTTGAAGCCGCGGAACGTCACGCGGCCTTCCGCATCGGGCTTCGCCGTCAGACGCGTCTTCCACTCGCCGTTGATCAGGGCGTCCAGCGTGCGGAACGCCGGCTTGGGCTCCATCTGCCGCGTGAAGAGTCCGGATTTCAGCGGCTCGCCCTTGGCCCCGCAGTCATCCACCACGTTCCACCAGGTGATGCGATAGATGCTCGGCCACGAGAACCACAGCCGGTACATGTCGCGCGTCAGCTCGGCCTGGATCGCGTTGGCGCGCGCGTCCGCGCCGGGAGCGGGGATCGTGATCTCGCTCAGATGGATCGGACGCTGGAGCGTGTCCAGCTCTTCCAGATAGCGGATCACGTCCTTCGGCGCCCAAGAGGTGTTGTTGTGGTTGATCGTTTTGCCCGCCGCCAAGTCCAGCGCCGGCTGCGAACCGAACAGATGCATCTGGAGCCCCACCACGTCGATCTTCGCGCCGCGTGCGAGCAGGTCGCGGACGAAGGGCGGATAGACCCCGCGCCACGAGTCGTTGATATTCATCAGCACCGACGACGGGAACCCGCTTTCGGCCAGCTTGAAGGTCTTGAACGTGTAGTCCGCAGGCATCACGCCGTACCGCGGCTTGCCGGGCACGGGATCGACGCTTTCATTGACGATGTCCCAGCTCGGGATGCGGCCCTTGTAATAGCCGCAGATTTCGCGGACGCGCTTCTCGAACAGGCGCTCCATCTCCCCCACCTTGTCCGGATCTTTCGAGATCCACGCGGGATGGTTCCAGCCGGTGTTGCCCCAGATCAGCGGGTGCCCGTGCATCGCGAGGCCCTTGGCCTCGCAGAATTCAATGATCTTCTCCGGCGACGGCCGCCGCCAGTGGAACTCTTTCCAGGGCTCCTTGACCGCGTCCCAATAAGCCGCCGCGTCCTGTTCGGAAGCCAGGTAGCGCGGTTTGCCCGGCTCGGGCTCAAACGTCTTCCAGTAAAACGCGATCGTCGCCGCATTGAAAAGGGTGCCGAACACCTCTTTGTACGTGCGGTTCAGCTCGTCAGAACCGAGCTGGTCGAAGTTGAAGAGGTTGGCGCCGAACAGAAAGGCGTGGTCGAGCTGCTCGACCTTCACCTCCGTGCCCGGCTTAACCGACGGCAGCCGCACCGACGCCTCGGCCATGCGGTTCTCGCGGATGCCGCGCTCGATGCGCGCCTTCACCTCCGGCGCGCTCCACTGCGCGCGGTACGCCGCGCTCATCACGTCCGCCGAAGCCGACATCGCCAGGCCCGCCCCGACGATCAAACGCACAACCTTTCCGCACAACGTCCCCATGCAGCAGCCCCCCTCTCAAACTTCTACTTTCTTCCCACCCAATACACGTATGCCGCGAGCGTCAGGGCGTCCTGCGGGGCGCCTTTCTCTTTTCACTGCCTTTGCTCCCGATGTTTTCCGACACCCGATTCACGACTCAAGGGTGTTGCCCTCGCATCAAACCTGCCGGCTGAAGCCGGTACAGCAACACGTTTGCTCTGACCCTGATACGCCGTCGGAAGACTCGCATCAAACCTGCCGGCTGAAGCCGGTACACCAACCCTCGCGGACCAAGGCTGGTGTACCGGCTTTAGCCGGCCCCCAATCCTCGCAAACCACCTACTGCTTAACCTCGATCTCGTACCACACGGTCTTGTACTGCGGCCCGATCGCGACGCGGCAGCCGCCTGCCACGCTTTCGACCGGGACATCGGCCTTGCGCGCCCCGCGCTCGTCGAGCGCGTAGCAGCGCGTTTTCGCCGCAGCAGAAGGCAGCGTGACGACGGCCGGCACGCCCTCGGCCAGCACGGTCCCCTCGCCCCAGCGCGTGCGGTCGCGCAGCGCCGCCGAGTTCCCGGGCAGCGCCTCAAGCTGCGTGCCTTCGTTCTCCGACACGCCGGTGGCGGTCAGCAGGATCGTGGCCGGCGCGCCGCCCGCGCCGAAACCGGTCGCGTGCCGCGAGGTCAGCGACACGGTGGCCCAGCCCAGACGCGTCGGGCCGACTGCCAGCCGGACACCGTCCAGCGCGATCTCGCGACCTTCGGGGAAGCCGCAGAACAGCTTCGTATTGGGCGTGTCGACGGTCCAGAACGCTTTTCCGGGGCGCTCGCGATTCCACGTCA
>CAZOIS010000041.1:0-31900 GCA_964579865.1 uncultured Lentisphaeraceae bacterium
GGAGTCTTTTTTCTTCGAAGACAAAGAAGATCTGCTCACCTTCAACAATCCGACTTTTCCCTTCCGCTATTGCAGCGGGGGTGCACTGCCAATCGTCTCAATCGCGGGCAAGCACTATTACCGACTGCATTGGCGGGACATCCACCCCGTTGGATGGAACATCACGAATGGAGGTTCGGACTCCATCGCCGAGATGCTTGATCCATCCCGGATCATTCAGCGCGAGTTATGCGAGGAATTAATTGTTTTCGATCTCCAATCGAACCCGCCGCGTCGACTGGTTCTTGGAGAACAGAGTGTCGGCAGGGATGCTTTTCCGTCTGATGCCTGGCGTCTCTGGCATGCTCGACTGCTGGCGCGGCACATCGATCTTGCCGCCATTAGCAACGAACCGCTACCCTGCGGCTGGCTCCGTGGCCCTGACGACCTGACCGTAACCTACCGTGGAACGGGGCCATCGGATCACTTGCCGCACCGTACCGACGGGGTGATTCTCAACATCAACGCGGAGGATTTCGGCATCGAGGTGGATCGGGTGGTCAGGATCGACCTGCCCGATACCGCAGTGATCTGTGATGGGGAGTTGCTTTCCGGATGTCTTCTGAACTCGCTGATCGGACTCTTTGAGGTCGAAGCGATTCACGATGCTATCAAAAAAGGGGTGACGGACTTTCGACCTTCCATCCTGTTTTTCAACGCCGAGCGCCACAATCCCGACGACCTTGAGGATGTAATAGGCTCATTTCTTGAAGAGAAAAAACGCAATGGATTGTTTCCGGATGTTGAAAAAAAACAGCTCACGGAAGCTGAGGCGATGGGGCTCAAGTTCAATCTGTGTCCGGTGTCGCGCAACGTCATCCGCCGCTGCATGAAACTAATGTCCCGTACGGTCACACCGCCCACGGGTGAGATTGATGTCTTTATCAGTTTTGCATCCGAAGACCAGGCGCGAGCGCAGGAAGTTCACGACTGGCTCATTGCAAACGGCAGGAAGCCTGTGTTTTTCTCGCCGGAGTCAATTCGAGAGTCGGATTTCACAAGTTCCATCTTCTCGGCGCTTGAGCAAGCGAGGAATCTTGTTGTCGTAGGATCGAGACTCGACCACCTGCGAAAAAATTGGGTGTCCTACGAGTACAGGTCGTTTTTCAACAAGATGATGAGTGAGCCAAATTCAAAACGGCAAATTTTTACAGTTCTTTCCGGATTGTCTGACAAAGCCAAACCCCCTGCTCCTCTTGATCATTATAAGATTATCACCTGTTCCAGTGAGTCTCTCCTTAACGGAGGCCTTACGAGATTGCTCGAATCGCTTCGCTAAATCATGAACCCCTTTCAGGATTTGAATGTTCAACCGTCAAGCGCAACGCCGCCCTCCGGTGGGCTGGGCGCGGATGAGTTTCAGCACCGTGCAGAAGTCGCGTCGGAGCGTTCGCCGGATGCGGGTGGCCAGGGGCAAGTTTTGCTCCCTTCGGGAAAGGGCTCTCGCAGGTTTTTCCGGGGCGGTGTGATAGCGGCAGGAGGGCTTGTCGGCGCGCTCTTGGTCGCGGGCTTGGCCGCTTCGGTTCAGTCGCGTTTTTTCGGGCATGAGGACGGGGAGGTTGGCTGCGGCTCGGGCAGTGAGGACGACGAAAGGGCGGACGACAGCACGGCCGACTCCGGGCGGGACCTCTGCTTCGCCGAAATGCGGAGCCTCTCTGCCGAGGCCATCCGCCTCCAGGAGCCGTTGCGCCGGCAGCGGCTGCGTGCGTGCGCGGCTCCTAATCCCGACGAGGTTAAACTGTTGGTCGAAGAGGCGTATGGGGCCGCAAAGCGGCATGCCGAGCGGCGCGCTTTAGAGTGGAATGACAATGAGGGATCGGGGGCAGGAATCCGCATCATCGAAATTCAAGAGGAATTATGTGAAGATGCTGTAGCGTTTATTGAGCGCATCTGCAAACGTCAACTGGATGCCCCGTCGAGCACTCAAGACGCGAAACAGAACACATCCGAGGAAGACCCGTATCGTGATTATCCTTCCCGAGAGCCAGAAACGGCCCACCGTTGCTTGGTCAGCCTGATGACACGGCTGCTGCCGGATATGCCTTACGAGGAGGTCAACCGATCTGTGAATGGGGTGCTCCGTCCTGCCCGTTTGACTAAGCGATTCGATTCTTATGCTCACGATGATTACCTCAGCCGGCGCTTGATAATGGGGGAGTTTCCTTATCGAACCGTCCAGTGCTGGGCGGCGCCAGCCCATGCGCGGAGTTTGATCGAAGAGCAGAAGCGGGAGATCCGGCGATTGGAGCCGCGGGCACGCCAGGGAGAGTGTCAGAGCCTCGAACAGATACTGGATCTGCTGGTCTTCAATCCGCGGAGTTTTTTTACGGCGGACCCCGCGCTTGCGAATGAAATCTATCAGAGCGCCAAAATGGCCAATCCCAATCTGCGGCTCAGTCAGGAGCCCCAGATTCAACTGGCCCTGTTTCTCAGCGCCAACACCCCTTCGGGCTGGGGCGATCGGAGGGCATATCCGGAGGAAGAAGGGGTCGACCTCGACTTCTGGGGCGACGGGGAGCCGGGATACCACCTCAGCCTCGCCTGGCACTACGCGCATGATCCCGCTTTCAGGTGGGATATTTTCCAGTGCATCCTTGTCAGATCCGGCGGCGGGCTTGATCATTTATTGGCGATCCTGCGCCGCGCCTATCTGTACGCGCATGAAAATAGCGGCATGGGGCGGGAAGGCGATCTGACCTTTATCAACGTTGATCAGGACATAGACTTCGATTCGCCGCGTGAGAGCCGTCGCTTCCTTGCCTATCATGAGCGCAAGCGACTGCAAGGGTGCGAATATCCGGCCATCTATGAACAAGGCGTACGCTTCATCGCTCTGCAGATCGCCAACGAGGAGGCTTATTCAAATTCATACAGCAGTCCAATGGGGCGCGCCCAGAAAGAAAACGACCTGCGGCAGGACCTAGCCATTGATCTCGCGTTAGTTGGGGAAGAGATGCTGACGCCGATTCCCTCCGATGCGCGCCAAATCCGCGAAGAGTACCGGCAACTATGCGAGGAAGTGGGCGCGCTGCTCGTTTCACGAAAATCCGATATACCTCCCACCGCGGTAGCCTTTCAAGCCACACAGAACGCATGGGATGCATATTGCCTTTTGTTTGAGGGGGCCATCCCTTACAACGAACTGGTTCCGGAGGATGACTGGCGGATTTGGCTGCTTGAGAAACGGATCATGCAACTTCACCGCCTGAAATATAGAATGCTTGCTCGCTTGTAGTGGGGGCATCCGACACCCTCGCTTTGGCCCTCGCATGCCTTTCCCGCAATGATTCTCTTCTAAATACCTGTCTCGTTTTTGTCAGAATGTCACCGTTGTACGGCATACGCCCTCTTTCCATCGTCACGGGTCGTCGGACGTCCGCCCCGTCAAACCGGATCTGCGCCACCGCCGATTCTTTATTTCTTATTCGAACAAGGTTTGCCGTCCACATCGAAGCGGGTTTCGCTTTTCTTGCCGCATTCGTCGTATTTCGTTTTCACAACCGCATAGCCCCACTTCGTTAAACACGGCTTGCCGTCAATGCCGAAGTACGCTTTTTCAATTAATCTACCATTCCTGTCGTAAGCTGCCCTCCAACTTGCAAAACCGTCCTGCATACAACACGGCTTGCCGTCAGGCCCGAAGTAGGTGATTTCGACCTTGTTTCCGCGATCGTCATATTTCATTTTGTTGGTCGCATACCCCCAGGTTAAACACGGCTTTCCTTCGAGATCAAAATAGGCCCATTCGATGACGTTTCCCTGCTCGTCGTACTGGCGTCTAAAACTCGCGAACTTCCACTTCGTCAAACACGGTTTGCCATCCGTGCCGAACAAAGTGTATTCGATTTCGTTGCCGCGTTCATCGTATCTTCTTCTCCAGCCTGCATTGCCATCCGTATGTCGGCACAATTTACCGTCTGTGCCGAAGAAGGCGAGTTCGGTGGTATTGCCGCGCTCGTCGTGTTTCTCTTTTGAGATCGAAAAACCTTCACAATTCAGGCAAGGCTTGTCGTCGGTGCCGAAGTGGGCGATCTCAGTTCTGTTGCCCCGCTCGTCGTACTTCACCCTCCAAGCTGAAATGCCGTGTGTGTTCAAACACCGCTTTCCATCTGTATCAAATAGTGCGCCTCCAATATTATTGCCGCGCTCGTCAAACAGACACTTGACGCTCGAACAGCCCTCCTTGTGCAAGCACGGACTGCCGTCTGCAGCGAAAAAGCCACATCCGATCTCGTTGCCATATTCGTCAAATTGCCGCTTCTGGATCGAATAGCCGTCCTTGGTAAAACACGGGTTACCGTCTGCGCCGATGTAAGCGCTTATGGTCCGATTCCCTCTTTCGTCGAACTGTGCGTTCCACGCCGCTACACCCAGCGTCGCATCCACACACGGGGCGCCATCTTCGCCAAAGAAAGCACAGTGGGTTTCGTTTCCCCATGGGTCAAACCGAAACTCCGCCCGGCCCCAACCGTCCGGATTCAGTGACGGGGCACTTTCCTCGTCCAGCCATGCGGTCGCCTGCCTATAGCCCTCGGTAGTGTATTGGAACACCTGTGAGGCTGCCCCGCAACAAATGGAAGTCGGTTTCCTGTCGATCCCGACGAATGTCATTTTTCGTACCTGCCCCCTGTCGTCGTAGTCATAAGCGATGCCGGCAATACCCTCTGCGTCGAGCGCCGGTTCCTCACGGCGATTCAAATAGAGCTTTTGGACGATCCGACCCTGTGCATCATAACTCAGCTCCCAGCCAACGATTGCACTCTTCTTTTCCTCTTCGCCCATTTCTGGGATCATATCAACATTTTTCACCCTCGTTCTCGCATAACTTGATGCGGCGATCCCTCCCCGTTTGGTCGCCTTAAACCAAACATAGTGCAAATCATCGGAGTAATCCCATACCCGCAAAAGCCTTCCGTGCGCATAATATTCCTCGGCATGCGAAAGCTTGCCCGTTTCCCTGTAAAAGTATCGCATGCAGACGGGACGGTCCATGTCCGCGGCAAATTCAGACTCCCGCGGCTTGCCGGCGGAGTTTACCCGCGTCAGCGACTTCGCTTTCCGATGTTGCGAAACGATTTGCCAAGAATACTCCCGGTGCCGGACCGTCTCTTTGCTGAGCCGCCCGATTCCTTTCGGGATCCCCCACTCTTCGACATAGTCGGTATAGTACGCCGTCTTTTCGCGGTTGTAGTCCCAGAGCAGCGCCAGTCCGCCCAGCGTCATGAAACACAGGGTGCACAAGGCGGCAGCCAAACAGAGGGTTCTTTGCCTTTCGCGCCGTTTGTGGCGCTGCCAGAGTTGGTCAAATTTAAGCCCGAGAATGGCGGCCACGACTTTAACCAGCGCCGGCTCCTGTTTCAACTCGGGGACCGACACGCCGAGCAGCTCATCGCCTGACTCCCGAAGCGCCGACGGATAGCATTCCCGGCTGGGCTCTCCCGCATGCGGATGTCCCTCCACAATGAAGGGTATGATCCGTTCTCCCCGTCCCATTTGCCGGAAATGATCGATTTCGCGGCTGACCCATTCGGAATTTGCGCTGTTCGGAGAGCAGATGACGATCAGGAAACGCGAATCTTCCAGTTCTTTTCGAAGAGACTGACTGAGGGAGCCTACACCAATATCCGTCTTGTCACGGAATACCGGCCGGATATGTTTCGGTAACCGTCCCTCCGCTTCGCGCCGGACCGCGTTGGGGAGACGATAGTTCTCCAACTTGCGGTGCAGCCAGTCGGCCCACTTTTGATCCTTGTGGCTGTAACTGATAAATGCGTAATACGCGTAGCGCTGATCATTCATTTCCGTTGCAGTTCTACAGTGGAACATAGCAGTATCCAACCATTTGACAGTAGAGTGGCACAAGTCCTTGATTATGGCAAGGTAACGATGTGAAAAATCCGTGACCTTTTGAATTCAGCCGATGCCGTTTCCGCTTTTGAGACAGGCCGAGGGCGGCTATGTATCAGGGACGGTCGGTTTTCAGTCACCGGTGTCAACTGGCGGGTCCAGCCGTTCACGTGCTGAAGCCACTTCCAACGTGCTGGCTTTCGCGCAGTTTTCACGGCAATTACCCTTGAATGAATTGGCCGCTTTCAGGTTTCGCTTCCAGCGTCCCAGCCCACGCACGGATCCGCCAACGGATCATCTGTTTGTAAGCTATTTTCGGACCTTCACGGTTTTCACAGTGACCCCGAAACACGACATATGTTACTGTCATGCAGACATCGACTTTGCGATTACCCGTCATGAAGACAGAATTCAGGAGCCAGAAACCCGAATGAGCACACAGAACAAGACCGTCTGCGTTATCGGAGACACGACGCTCGACTGCAACATCGCGCGTCTGCCTGCCCTTAAGACCGAGGCCGCATTATGGAACGATCAGGATAACGCGAGTGTCACATGGGAGCGCGGCGGCGCCGCTCTCTTGACCGATGTGATCCGCGCGGTGATGGCCCCGTCGCCGGACGAAGGACAAGCCCCGTGGACCGTATGCGGGCCCAAGACACCTGACGAGGCGCAGATCAATGACCAGGCGCCCTTCTCCCGCAGCTACACGGTATGGACCCCTCACCGCGTCTTCAACGGCGAAAAGGACGAGAAAAAGGCCAAAGAGAAGGTCTGGCGCGTGGAGCGGTTTCTTGGATTAAGCAGAACCGATTCAACCCCCGAGTTGGAGTGCGCTTGCGACGCGCCCGAGATCCTGGTCATCAATGATTCCCAGCTCGGTTTCGACAAAAAGCCCGTCGTTTGCCCAGAATGGTTCGACGGCGGGAAGAAGCCGCGCTGGATCGTCTGGAAGACATCGAGACTCGATCTGACGGCGGCGTTATGGCGCGATTTCCTGTCCAAGCATTCCGAGCGCGTGATCGTGCTGTGTACGGCCGACGGTCTGCGCCAGGGCGACGCTCAGATCAGCAAGGGCATCTCCTGGGAACGCACTGTGCAGGATCTTCTGTGGGACCTGAATTTCAAGAAGTTCTGCACGCCTGTGCTGACAGGAACGCCGGCGGCGACCTGCGCCCGCGTCATCGTCTCGTTCGGGGCGGCGGGCACGCTGATCCTGAACCCGCAGGCGGATCCCCAAAAGGAAGAGGAACGTGCGCGGCTTGTCTTTGACCCGCAGGCCGTCGAAAGTTCTTGGGAAGCCCAGCGTCCGGGCCAGGTGATGGGCTATTTTTCTTGCACGGCGGCGGCTGTAGTCCGATGCCTGACAGAGAATCCGGAGCACCCCGATATTGTGGCGGCCGCGCATGCGGGAATCCACGCGTTCCGGAGTCTGCACGCGGACGGCTACGGGAAAGCGGGCGACAAACTGCCGAGCCGCATGGCCTTCCCCTGCGCCGTGATCGCAAAGGCCGTGGCGGACCGCTGGCTGAAAGCATCAGACTGCGCGGGCTGCAAGACCTGCAAGGCGGATACGCTGGCGTGCGTACCAGTGCCCCTGCCGGTCGCCTGCAGTTCAAAGGAGTTCGGCGACTGGTCGATCTTGAAGTGCAAGGACGATCTGGCCGTTCTGGCGAGGCGAATCGTGACGGGCGGCGCGGAAGCCCCCCTGAAAGGCGTGCCGACGGCGCGGTTCGGCAAGTTCGAGACGGCTGACCGGCGGGAGATCGAGAACTACCGCAGCGTGCGCAACCTGATCGCGGAGTTCATCTGCACGCCGGGCAGCAAGCCGGTCTCCCTGGCTGTGTTCGGACCTCCGGGGTCCGGCAAGTCGTTCGGCGTTAAGGCGCTGGCCGAAGAGCTGGCGCTGAGCATGAACGTGGCGCTTGAGATCCGGACCTTCAACCTGTCGCAATTCCAGGCGCAACCGTCCGACGACCTGAACAACGCCCTGCACCAGGTGCGCGACATCGGACTCTCCGGGAAACTGCCGCTGATCTTCTGGGACGAGTTCGACACGAACAGTCTGGGCTGGCTGCGTCGGTTCCTCGAGCCCATGCAGGACGGGACGTTTCTGGAGGGCCAGGTAACGCATCCGATCGGCAAGGCGATTTTCGTCTTTGCCGGCGGCACATGCAATTCGCTGTCCGCCTTCAACAAGGGGCTGAGCGACCCAACATTCCGCGAGGCCAAAGGCCCTGACTTTGTCAGCCGCCTGCGCGGTTACCTCGATATCATGGGGCCCAACCCGGTCGGCAGCAAGCTGGATGACCCGGCCTTTATTGTGCGCCGGGCCATGCTGCTGCGTTCGCTGTTTGAACGCGGCTGCCCGACACTGTTGGCCGGCAAGACGCTGAACATAGATGAAAATGTGCTCAACGCACTCCTGCATGTCGGGCATTACAAGCACGGTGCCCGGTCCATGGAATCGCTGGTGATGTCCAGTTCGCTTGCGGGCAAGTTACGTTTTGACCGTTCCAGCCTGCCGCTTGCACACCAGCTCGATGTACATGTCTACGGCTTTGAGTTTCTGACCTTGGTCTCGAAGCTTGAAGAATCGAAATACTTCGATTTCGCAAGAGCAATTCATCAGAACTACTGCGACAAGTTGATTGAGCGGGGTTACAAATACGCCGAGAAGTCAAACGATGCCGAGGAAACCAGCGCGTCCTTGAAACCGTTCGACGAGCTTCCTGAGAATTTCAAGGAGGACAACCTGGACGCCGCAAAGAAGATGCCCGCCAAACTCGCCCGTGTCGGATACACCATCGCACCTTACACGATGGGGCAAGGCATTGATGCGTTCCCGCATGAAGAGTTGGAGATTCTCGCGCAGAACGAGCACGACCGGTGGATGTCAAACAAGATCAAGGGTGGCTGGACGTATGGAAAAGACCGCGACAATCAAGCCAAACGCCATCCAGCCCTGTTGCCGTGGCGAGCGCTGACCGAAGCCGAACGTTCGGCTCTCTATCCGGATAATCCGGACGTCATCGGCTTAGAGGCGCTTTCGGAGAGCGAGAAAGA
This sequence comes from uncultured Lentisphaeraceae bacterium, assembly GCA_964579865.1. Taxonomy (GTDB): domain Bacteria; phylum Verrucomicrobiota; class Kiritimatiellia; order RFP12; family UBA1067; genus DAOPZC01. Next base: position 8,953 of record CAZOIS010000041.1, read on the forward strand.
GAAGGATCGCGATCAATTCGTGGGGCTGCCCGCCATGCTGAAGCAATTCGGCTACGCGGTGTCCAAGCTGCCCATGTGACACGCGGGCAATCGGCAGAAAGAAGCAGACGGCAGCAGGAATCCAGAATGAAAGGCCAATCCGGATGCGCTCTAGTCGCCAGCCGCAGACCTTCGACGAGTCTCAGGTTGAGACTCTCGGCCGCATGAAGCAAGCCCGTTGGTGCGCCGCGCACCGACTCGCCGGCTGGACATTTCGGCAGAGAGAAGCATTCATGACATTATCTTACTCCTTTCAACCTCTTCGTCATTTGACTATACCACGACTATATTGCCGGTTCATTGGCCTCGTTGCGGATAGGCGCATTTAGTTATCTTGCAGCCAAAAACAATAAAACCATTTGGATTGAAACCGGTTCAAACGTAAGGGCAAAACATGAACATTTTTAACGGATTTGGTTTTAAGAATAATGCGGATGCGTTCGAAGTTGTGCGAGGCGCTGCGAGCAGTGGAAAAGCGATTGTCTCTAGTCGGCGTGTCCGCGTTTTCATTTCTTCAACGTTCCGCGACATGATTGAGGAGCGCGATAATTTGATGACTCACACGTGGCCGGAGTTGCGCCGAATCTGTCATGAACGCCAAGTCGAACTGGTCGAGGTTGACCTGCGCTGGGGCATCGCCGAGTCTCAAAGCACCCGCAAGGAAACACTCAAGCTCTGCCTTGACGAAATCCGCGCTTGCCGTCCGTTCTTCATCGGCCTGCTCGGAGAGCGCTATGGTTGGACTCCCGGCGAAGACGCCTTCACCGCCGACTTGAAGGAAGAGCAGGCTTGGCTAAAGGGTCTCCACGGCAAGAGTGTGACCGAACTGGAAATCCTCCACGGTGTTCTAATGAACCCCGACATGGCCAAGCGCGCCTTCTTCTATTTCCGCGATCCGGACTATGCCCAAAGCCGCGGCCCAGACTTCTTTTCCGATTCAAAGGCTGATGCCGATAAACAAACAGCACTCAAAATGCAGATCCGCACTGCCTGCGAGGCCAAGCAGATTCCCCTGCGCGAAAAATACCCTGACCCCAAGCAACTCGCAGCCTTCGTTCTCGAAGACCTGAAAGCCGCCATCGAGGTTGAGTTTCCAAAGGAAGACATTCCAGACCCCCTCACCCGCGAAGCCCAGGATCACGAGGCGTTCGCCGAAACCCGCAGACGCACCTACATCGGACGAGCCGACTACTTCGAGGCTCTGGATCGCCACGCGGTCGGCAATGGTGGTCCCCTGCTCCTACTGGGTGACTCCGGCAGCGGCAAGTCCGCCCTGCTCGCCAACTGGGTGGCGCGATGGCGCGAGAAACATCCGAAAGACTTCATCGTTCAGCACTACATTGGCGGAACGACAGACAGCGCCGACCATTGGCGGCTCATGACCCGCGTGATGGCTGAGATCAAGCGCTGGACCAACGACCCAGAAGAACCGCCCACAAAGCGCGGGGATATTCTCAAGGATTTTCCTCTCTGGCTTGCCAAAGCCAAGGCTAAACCCGCACATGAAGGCGAGCGTTTCATACTAGTGCTCGACGCCCTCAACCAACTCGACGATCAAGATCACGCCCGCCTACTCGGCTGGCTGCCGGAGCATATGTTTAGTGGCCCGTTGCGGCTGATCGCCTCCACCTTACCGGAAACATCAGGAGCCGATGACCCTCGGGTGGCAGCCCGCAATCGCCACTGGCAGGAATGGCACGTCCTTCCGCTAACAGTTGACGAGCGCCGCCAGATGATCGCCGACTATCTTGCCCGCTTCGGAAAGAAACTCGATGACCACCGGCTGAACCGCCTCGCCTCAGCCGCACCCGCCGCCAATCCGCTCTACCTCAAGATCCTGATCGATGACCTCCGTGTCACCGGCACCTACGAGCACCTCGACGAGCGCATCAGCAATTATCTCAAAGCGCAGGACATCTCCGCACTGCTACAGCAGGTGATAACTCGCTATCAGCGCGATTACGAACTCGACCGCAAGGACTTGGTAGCTGAGACGCTGAGCCTAATCTACGCAGCCCGTCGTGGACTCTCGGAAAAAGAATTGCTGCAACTGATGCGCCCCGCCGACCAGTCGCAACTGCCACCGGCGCTCTGGACTCCTTTGCGGGCGGCCCTCGACGATTCATTGGTCGATCGCAATGGTATTCTTAACTTTGCCCACGACTTCTTCCGTTCGGCAGTGAGGAACACCTTTGTGCTCAATGAGAGCAGCCTAAAAGCCATACGCCTGTGTCTTGCCAAGTTTTTCGACAGCCTTCCACCGGCTGACCGTACCTGCGATGAATTGCCTTGGTTGCTACAAAAAACGGAAAGCCGCGAACAGTTACGCGCATTCTTGCTGAATCTCGATGATTTCGTTCTGCTGCACAAACGGGATGAAGTCGAACCTCTGGCATACTGGATTTGGTTGGGAGATCAAGCAACCATGGGTAATGCATACGCAAATCAGTGTGAACAGCTTTGTTCTGGCAAAGATGAACTGAATTGTCGTGGCGTTCACGGCGCGATTCTGGCCCGTGTTGCGTACTTTCTTGATGATGCTGGTTTTTACGGGGAGTCTAACAGTCTAATCCAAAAAGCCCTTCCAATGCTGGAAGAGAAAGCAGGGCCGGAACATCCGCATGTCACAATGTGCTTGAACAATCTCGGTCTCACACTTCTTCATCAGGGGCATTTCAAGGAAGCCGAGAAACGAATTCGCGCCGTATTGGAGATCCGCAGGCGCAAGTATGGAGACGGCCATCGAGACACTCTGACATGTAGCAACAATCTGGGTATGTGTCTCTATTACAAAGGTGACTTTGATGCAGCGTGCCGCATATTGACCGAAACAATGAACCGGCGCAGACGCATTTTGGGAGAGAAACAACCGCACACGCTGCTGTCGAAGGGCAACCTTGCTGCCGCACTCGCTGCTCTTGGTGATTACGCTCGCAGTATTGATATGTGCAGAGATGCACTTGAAGGGCAGACAGAGATTCTCGGCCCTCTGCACCCAGACACGCTCAGAACGAAGAGTAACCTTGCCGCCTGCCTCCATAGACAGGGCCGCTTGGTTGAGGCAAAGAATCTGTGTCGTCAAGCCGTCGATGGGAGAACAGCGGTTTTGGGATCACACAACCCCGATACTCTGGTAAGCAAAAACATTTTGGGGGCGATTCTTGCAGATCTTGGTCTGCATACTGACGCCGAATGCTGTTATCGTGAAGTTGTATCGATCCAGGAACAGACCATCGGGACCAACCACTTGGACACCTTAGCCACAATGAACAATCTCGCGTGTCTGCTATACGGTAAAGGCAGTTTAGCGGAGGCTGAGCCATGGGCTCGGAAAGCTCTGTGCGGTCTCTTGTCCATCAGTCGTGAGTCTGGGATTTCTCACCCGCAACTGGCTCAGACAATCAACGCATATGGTTCACTCCTTCATGAAATGCATTATTGCAATGCCGCAATCATTGCTAAACTCAGAGAACTTGGCGTAGAATTTTGAACCAAAGGGGAATATATGGTTTGGCCCCTAGAAACAAAAACCGAGACTTACAATTTCATTGGTGTTTAGAGCGCCCCGTGGTGAAGGCGCATGCTTTTCTCATACCCATCGAAACTATTCACAAAGACACGCTCATTCGGCGACAGGTCAGCTTTATTACGAAGCAGACGATAGCCATCGTGCAGTAGCGGATAAGAGCAAGATATTTCCCTTAGAACCTTATGATAAGCCAGGTCGCCGCATTCTGTAGCTCGAGTCATATGAAAATTTAATCGAAACTCATCCGAATATGGGACCATTGCGTCTGACGTCTCCACATCTTCCGGTGAGGGACGAGCACCGTGTGATTTCAACAGTGCCACCACGTTATCCCTATCCGACTGTTTCACTATAATTAAACGCCTTCCAAGAGCTGCATAGAACATTGGCGTATGCTTGAAGTTATCCTCGGCATTTATATTGGCACCCACTCCAATCAAAAATTTGACGGCATCTACGCATCCCAGATCTGCGGCATTATGGAGGGGCATCCGTCCCTCTAGTCCCGAAACATTAACATTTGCACCAAACTGGACAAGGAGCGCCATGATCTCAGTCTTTGTTTTCACCGCCGCGCAGTGAATGGGGTAGCTTTCACCGCCAATTTCCTTCTGGTTGGGGTCCAATCCTGCTTCAAGGTGCCTGCGGACGTCTCTGATGTCGTCCCCTCGTACTGAATCAAAAAAATGCCGCAGGTCGCCGTTCTTACTGTTTCGCTCTGTATGAAGAATAGTTTTTGGTTTAAACAACGTGGACAACCAGTTCATTTCATCAACCCTCGCATGAGACATCATGATATTCTCAATACTTAAAAAAATGACAACCACCTTTGTCATTTTATAAAAGCTACACCAGTTGAAACTTTTTTTATGTTAGCGGCGTATCCTTAACTAATCAATGTCTATTTTTTCATTTCTCGCGGGGCAGGCATTTCCTCGCAGCTTCTCGATGCGGACTTTGGCCAGGTTATACCCGTACCACTCTTTTAAGGAGGACTCGAGGGCGCGGAGGTAGAGATCAACCGCTTGAGAGGGGTTATTGTCCGCATCCCCATGAAGCGTCCAACGCGCTATCCACTCGCCCGCGTGAATATTGAGGCCGTCGGATACTGAGAGTCAAAAGGATCGACTCGGGCAACTGACTCAATTCGGCGAGTTCTGAATATCACTTGATTTGAAAGTTAACCTCTCGTTTTCATTACGGACACTAACGATATTTCAACCGATAACTGGTGTCTGACGCCGCACACATCCCCCATCACACTTAAATTAGCCCCGATTTCGGCTATAACCTATATGCAGGGCACGCTGGAGAACGAAGGCACCGATGTCCTCGTCACCAACAACGTCGGCGGCCACGCCATCACGCGTACAGTGCCCGGCACCGGGGCCCAGGACTGGCCCGCAGGCGGCGGCGAGATCGTCACCGCGCCCGCGTCCAAGTTCCTGCCCGCGTACCGCCGCATGGCACCGTTCGCGAGCACCGACGAGACGCGCCGGAGCCTCTGCTCCGTGTACGTGGACGTGTCCGGAGCCGGCGAGCACAACTCAACGCTGGTGGCCTGCGACGGCCGCCGCCTCACCTGCTGCAACAGCATGAAGCTGCCGATCGACGACGAGGCCGGCGTCAGCGGCCGGCAGAAGACCGGAGTACCACGCCAAGGCGCAGACACGGCAGAGGCTGGGCGGATGACGGCGCTCATCATCACGCCCGAGGGCCTGTGCGAGTGCCTGTACACGGAGGTCATCGACCTCTCTGTGCTTGGCGCTCTCGCCGTGGCGAGGGCGACGAACATCATCTTCGACAACGCCTCGCAGGAGTGGACGGTGCAGGACATTGACGGAAACGCCCTGTTCAGCGACGGCTCACGCGCCGAGTGCCTGGAGTGGGAGCGCGAACATCTGGAACAACGGGAAACGGGCAGAAGGTCAGGATACTGATGCGGCGTCAAGCCGGCGCTGGCGTTCAGCATCCACAGGCTTTTCCACGTTCCCACTGTGCCGAAATCAAAGCGGCTCCTAGTCACCGACATCACCCAGCCCCCTGCGGTCTCGGACTCACGGTAAGCGTAGCAGGCGTCGTTGCGGGCGCTGGTGCGGAAGAAATTGGATAGGCCCGCCAATGTGTCTCCGGCAGCCTCAGCGGATTCAGCACTGACCCTGAGCCCGTGTTCCGGCCTGAGACCTGACCTTGCGCGCTTATGGAGTTCAGAAATCACCTGACCCAATGCCGCAGTCTCCTCCTCATCCCTAAAGCAGTAGTTGCGTCGGCTGAAGGTGTCGGCGTCGTCGGCGATGTCAAATGCCTTGAGGCTGGTGTTGCCGGCGACGCTGGAGCCAGGGAACAGCTGCTCCAGCAAACCGCCAGCGCCGCCAAGCATACGCTGGAGCCTGCGGAGGTCATCAACATCAACCTGCCACGTGTCAAACGGGTTCAGGCCCTCGTCGATGATGACGTTGGCACCATCAAGCAGTTTCGAGCCATCCTCCATGGCCCTGATGAAGCCCGAGTGCGTCATACACAGGATCGGACACTTGAGCTGTGCCGAGCGCGTGTAGTAGGCGCAGTCAGCTGAAGCCGAGCAGGTCACACATTTGTAGTCGGGGTCGTTGCGCACACACTGCTTCCATGTGTACTCGTTGCCTGACAGGGCATTGCACTGGGCCACATTGAAACCGTGGATCCGGCCCACAGGCACAGGCGTGAGTTTGGCGAGCATGTCGGCTGCGCGATAGAGGGCGTCTACGGTCTCTGTGACGTAGACATAGCCTGTGCCGTCGGCAGAGGCATGGGCCGCGATATGGCATAGCGCCCACACGCTCTTGCCGGCACCGCAAGGGCTCTCGATGACGCCGCCTGTGCGTGTGCTGTGCAGATGCTCATGGAAGCGAGCGGCATCTAGGACCCTTGAGGCGAGGGTGATTCCCGCCACCTGCCCGTAGCCTGCAAGCGTAGCTTCTACGGCTGGTGGCAATGGCGGGCACTCTGTGAGCGCGATGGGGTTGGCGACATTGTAGATGATAACGGGCGGGGAGGACTCGCGTGCATATACATAGCGGCCGCCACGGATCTTGGCGATACAATTCCTGACCTCGCGCTCAAGACCACCACCGCCACGGCTCCCGTACTTGGCCTCGAAATCGGGGCCGTGAGCGATCGCGTCCTCTATCACTGTGTCCGAATACCCTGCCCTAACCATGGCGCCGATGACGCTGAAGCAGCGGTCACTGCGTTCGCCACCCGTGGCCTCGATCTCAAGCCTCAGGTCCTGCGGCAGCGAGGCATAGTCAACGCCAGCGCTGGTGCCGTCTACAGGGGCCTGCACGGGTTCCGAGTCCGCCCCCTTCATCTTGTCCTCGACCCCGTAGCCGGCGCCACCGGCCTCGATCTGAGCCAGTGTGTACACCCTGCTGTCATCATACCACAGCAGTGCGCCCTCAGTATCCGGCAGCGCCGGGTACTTATGCGCCTTGCTGTTGATGGTGAGCGGGACCCTGTACGCGTGCTCGGGGGTGAAGGTGGAATCCGCTAGCGCCAGTTTCCTGAGCCCAGAGCCGATGGCCTTGTAGCGCCTCAGGTCGTCGGGGGTGCCGCCGCCGGCAGGGAACACGCAGGGCTTGTCCAATAAGTACGCGGCCTGAAGCCCGTGCCCCGTGTGCCAGCACACCGAGGGCCTGACGGGCATGGTCAGAACATAGCCTACGGCATCATCAAGAGTCTTGAAAGTTGAGGTCTTACTGTGGCCGGCTTTGCCATAGTCGATGTCGATGAAGAGGGCTCTGGCGCTGACGCAGTTGGATTCAGCAAAACCCTTGCCATCGAAAGCTGAAGCTCTGAAGCAAAGGTTGGGGGTGTGCGCGTTCGCCAGCAGTTGCGCGATCGCCTGATCCAGATCCAAGACCGTGTTCGACCAGTTGCCGCCTGCGTCTGTGTGTGCCAACGCCACCCTGTCACCTGTTGCGAAAAGCAGCCGCATGAATCTGGGTATCAGGTCTTGGAAACGGGGCTGATCGGGTATGCGCATGCGTCATTGCCTTCTTCGGGAGCTGTCACATCTGGGCACTGCGCATGAGTGTGCCAAAACCTGTGCCCGCATTCACGCCTTTTCGGGAACTTCACGGGAAGCGCATGCACCGGTTTCAAGCCCATCTGGACCGAAAACAGGGCCAACGGGACCGGTTCATGCGCCCAGAATCCGGTACAGGACAACGCTATTTCAGTACCAGATCGGCCGTTTTCGGTACCGTCGCCCCTGTCTGACGCCAGACACCCTGCAGCCTGTCTGTTGACTCAGACTTAGCCCGTCGGTCACCCGATACGATAAGCCCCGCCCCTCGCGGGAAGGGCGGGTCAAATCAAGCAGGATTGACGAACCATTATTCCGACAGCAGGATCTTGAAGTCGTAGGACCAGCTGAAATTGTACGGTACGGGTTTGTTCAGCGGGTTCAGGTACTGGCTCTTGTCCGCCCACAGGAAGAAGCCTCGGCCTGCGACGCCGTCCGACGTGTCTTCACGCACGGGCGTCAGCACGCCCTCGTACGCGACCGTCTTCGGAGTATGCGTGGTGGCGTAGTCGAACCATGCCTTGAACGAGCCCCTGAAAACACCCGTCGCCCTCGTCAGCGCCACGGTCAGCCCCACGGCGTTGGTCGGATTCTCGTAGTCGTATGCCGTGCCGTCCTTTACCGGCGTCCCGATTCCAGGGGCCGAGAGACCTGTCATGACGCCGAGCTTGTTGGTCACGACCGACAAGGTAATGCCGTCCGGATCCCACCAGATGGCATCATACCGCTTTGTACCGACCGATATTTCAGGCACCGGCGCCGGCGCGTCCGTGCCGGTTGAGATCACCCGGTTGCTGTAGTAGCCGTAGAGGTTGCCGACGGTATCGAACCAGCCGCCGACGATGCCAAGTTCACGGTTGAAGCCCGTGCCGTAAGTCTGCGACGCCGTCGGACTTAGGTTCTGCCATAGGAAGGGTTCGCCGTCGAGGAGGCGCACAATCACGCGTGAACCCGCATCACCTTTGAAGAACTCGGCCAGTCCGAACAGACCGCCGCCTTTGTACGGGGCAGGTGCCGTGTAAAGGACAGTCCAGGCTCGTCCGGCCTCGTCGAGAATCAGCGTCCCGCTCAAAGACACCGTGGTTCCGTCAGCCAGTTTGCCCACGGTCTTCACGCCGCCGGCCTTGTCCACTGTGAAGGTCAGGTAGCCGCTGCCGTACTCCGCGCCGCCCGGCAACGCGGAGGTGTAGTAGCCGGCGAAGTTGTTGGTCAGCGCCGTGACCATGCCCGCGTCTTTCCAGACGTTGCGGTAAAGGGTCATCCAGCCGTCAGTGGAGAGAACACCGTCCGCCTTGCCTAGCGTCGGCGGCACGATGCCCGTCGTGTCGGTGACTTCCGGCACGCTCACCGCAACTGTCAGCGGGTAAGAGACTTTACCAACGACAGCCGTCGACACGAAGGTAAAGCTGCCGTCTGCCTCATGTGACGCGTAGGACTTGGCGCTGAAGCTCAGGTTTGTGCCCCGCAGCGTGAGCTTGCCCGTTGCCGCACCGAGAGCTGTGACGCTCATGGAAGCGCTCCCCAATCCTAATGCATCCTTACCTGACGCGCCATTGAAAGTTCCCTGCGCCCACACCGGTAGCGGATCCACGGTTATCGCGAACGTGTTCGTTCCCGGCACCTTGTTCACGTTCACCGCCTTTACTGTGACAACCTTGTTGGTGACGGACACCTTGGGAACTCCGGCTATTGATTTCGAAGCCGGGACATAGGCGAGCCCGGACGGCAGGCCAGTGACCGTGACCGTAGGCAGGCTTTCGGAAATGATGCTGATCGGCAGGGTGAAGGGAACTCCCACGATAGCGCGTTGCGGATCGGAATCTGCGATCGTCGGCTTTGGCACGCTGGTAGTCAACCCGAACCAAGCCGATACCGTCGTGTTCGCGTTCGGCATCGTCAGGGATCTGGCCGTAGCCTGCGAACCGTCCTCCCAGCGCAGGAAGGTGTTGCCAGCAACCGGTTTGGCAGCGAGTGCGACTTTGGTTCCCGGAACATATAGCCCGATGCCTGATACCGTTCCGCCGCCATTGGGTGTCACCGCCGTAAGAACCGCCTTAACGGTCAGGGTCTGTTTGACTGGCGTAGCGGGCTTGAAGTCGAAGTTGCCCGGCTGGGTCGCGGTGATGACCGCAGTCCCCGCTCCGACGATATGCAACTCGCCCTCCACGATCTGCGCCACAGCCGGGTTGGAATTCGAATAAACGACAGGCATGCCCGACGACGACGACGCTCCCAGATTGTAGTTTGTGCCCCCAAGCGCCATCACCGGCAGCGCCTTGAAGGTGATTGCCTGCGACGCGGGCACGTTGTTCACACGCAAGGCCCAGTTGGTTCCGGACGTCATCCCCTGCCTGTCCAGCGCCACAGTGCTGACTATAACGTCGCGGTTCACAACACCAAGCACTGTCTTGGAATCCGTTTTGAAACTGAACGTGCTATTGATCGCATTCGGGGCGCCGGTCTTCGTTTCCTGCCTCAGCACTCCGTCCACATACCACGTGACGTTAGACATCCCCCGTGTCACCCTATCGGGATCGGTGCTGTCGTCCGCTGTCACGCTGAACGCCACCGAAGCACCTTCGTTAACGGTTGCGGGATTTGCAGTCGGAGTCCGCTTCGTGATCACCGGCCGTTGGAAACAGGACTTGGGGTCCAGCGGATCAGTGCCCGCTGCCACCTCTGCGCCGTCCGTTACCTCGTCGCCGTCGGTGTCTTGTTCGAAAAGGCCCGTACCTAAACGAATCTCATCACCATCACTAAGGCCGTCCGAATCAGTGTCCACTAAGCTCATCAAAATACGATCACCAGCAATCGTCTGCACGCCCACGCGGTTGCACTCATCAACAAAATAACATGTGCCGTCCACCTCAGTAATCGGAACTGGCAGCCCCATGATCGGAATCAAACGATACTCCTGCACGTGCGCACCGGAAGCCAAGTTCACGAAATGTAGCGCCAACCGCCCGCCAACCATTTCATCCGCTCGGCAGGCCTCCCCGGTCGCGTCAAGACCTACGTACTGGTATCCGTCCGGGATACTCTCAACAAGAATTCCTGATTTGATGGCACGCCCTTCCGGCACGGTGATCTCAATTCTGACCGTTTGCTCCTGACTGTAATCCGTGACCGAACTCAAGTGCCGCGACACAGCCATGTCTTCCGGAAAAGAGGCGTCAAACGCCTGATAGTCGATAGCGGCCGACAGGACACCCAATTCCGTCAGTTTGCCGTCACTATACCAATCGAGTGCCGCTGTGTAGTCGGGCAACTCTAAGTCGGCTGAGAGCGCCGCACGCGAAACCGAACCGCCCTCGTTACTCTGGCTTTGTGCTTGCGCTGCTCGTGTGTAACTGAAGTCCAGTTCAAGATAAGACTTTCTATTATCAGGAGCATCAGTCCCGTGCAACAACACCGCCAGACCTGAAGAAGACTGTACGCTGATGTACAAACGTCCGCTCTCTGTACGCGTATCATCCAACATACGCTTGAAAACAAAAGGGTCTAACTCAGCCATAACTTTTGTGTCGAACAAGTTGTTCCAAAAACTGCTATCCACCGATGTTGATGATAAAGCTGACCACCCTTTAAGATTTGCGGCCGCATCACGACTGAAGGATTCATCGGCCCGCCCACCGATATTAAGGTAGTTTATAGACTCCGAGCCATGATATTTATTAATCTTCTGCCTCCAAAGATACAACTTCGCGCCTTGTACAACTTCGACGCCTAAACCGGACATGAAACCAGACCACCACGCCTCGGCACTGAGGTCAAATCCTGCGATCCCGTACACCTCGCTGAAAGATGCCAATCCATCAATGTCAAGCGGATCCGAAACATACGCCCCGGCATCATCCTCTCCCAACGATTTTAGCGCACAAAAGAACGCCTTATCATCCATCTCCCATTTATTCGGCTTGTAAGGATAAGTCCATATGTTGCCATCGAATTTTACCGACGCGCTCTCCGTAGTCGTCGCCTCGACACGCTCACGTTTGAGAGCGTCTAAAGCGACCACATTGAAACTCGCGGTCTTACTCTGGGATCGTGCTTCTCCTTCCAATGCATAATATGCGTATACGATTACGCTATACCGTCCGGGAGTCACGGACGCCACAATCGGCGCAGTTCTCGTCGTTGACGGGTAATCCATATCATAAACAACGCCGTTGTCCGCGTAAATAACGAGCCTGTAAGAAGAAATGAGTCTGGATGGGTCATCAACGTTCCACTTCGCCTCAACTCTTCCCGACACTCTGGTCTTCCCTGGAGTCACATCCAGTTGCTTTAGCCTAGGCGTCTTGATCAACACATACGTGCCAACCGACGTGTTGCCGTTCAGTGCGCCAAGCGCCTCCTTCACATCCTGATGGCCATTCTTTTTGGGAATCGTCAAATAACCTTGGCTGCCCCAAGCCACGACAAGCTTGAAACGTCCAGACGAGTCCGTGTTTGTCGTCTTGCCGCCGAACGACACCGCGTACCCGGATGCCGCGCTGCCGTCAGCACACTTGACGGCCCCCGACACTTCCACCGTTTCTGCAACCACCGTAACCGTCTTCACTGACGGGCCGACGCCTCTGTTCAGCAAAATATCAGTCCCCGAACCTGTCCGGTCTCCGTTCTCCTCCTGCCACGCTTCGATACCGAAGGTCCGAGATTCGCCAGGGTTCGTTACTTTCTCGTCGAAATATCCTGAGAACGTCCTGGTTTTACTGTCGTTCGACAAGCGATATCGGATCGGCAGATCGTCACGATAACCGACAATATCAATCGTTACACTGCCGCGAAACGCGCCCGCCGCATTCGTTTCACCTCCGACTATCCTTATCGTCGGCACTTTAACGGATGACATGCCCACTCTGGTCTCCCCATAGGCTGCTGCGCTAAATGCAGACGCCACACCGCTTGACACGGCTCGAACGCGGTACCACGCCTTATCGCCCTGCGGAAGTCCGTCGTGTCTGAATTTGAGTGCATCGTCAGTATACTCGGAAACAGACACCGCGACGGGACCACCGATTTCATTCTGGCGATCACTCCGAAAAACCTCGTAAGAGTCCGCTCCCGTTACGGGCCGGAAGAAACCGTCGATGCGACCTTCAAGCGCGGACTTATACTGGGTACAATTCAGCATGATCGGCGCATCAGGCGGCATAACCGCCTCATATACAAATTTTGCGGTCAGCGTCACATCACTGCATGGAACCTTGAACAGACGCTCGCTTGTGGTAACCCCGTCACTCCAAGACACAAATCTCCAGTCTGTATTCGCTACAGCTTTCAACGTTACATTTGTTCCTGCCGCATAACGTGCCGAGGCTGGACCATTGTTAATGTATACGCACCCTCCAGCATTCGGTGACGCAACAAGGTTAATGCCTGCCGTCGGTCTAGGCAGTCCTGTTCCAGTGCAATTTATTGTGTAACTGCCTGACGAACCGTTACACAGGACCTTCATGGTGCCACTGTAATTATTTACATCACTTGGCGAGAATGTCACCACGACACTTCTAGTCCCTCCGGCCTCTATGTTGCCGGTCCAGTTACAGCCAAACCCCGCGGGACGCTCATACCCCGTCACGGTAAGCACACTGTTTCCCGAGTTGCGTATGATCAATTCTCGTGTCGCTGTTTGACCTATGACAACCCCACCGAAAACAAGATCCCCGCTGAGGGAGACTTGACGTGTACTCATGATTGCCAATCGGAAACCGACGTTACTCCCACCTTTTCCAGTAGGTGACATCCATCGAGTAGCGGATCGACAGTTCCTGGCAATATGATTTCCTGCACCCCCCCTCATCACACGGTTTGTTCCTGACAAAGAGCCGTTAGGATCCGTTACGGAGCCCTGATAAGCTCCGTAACGATCCAGACACCACTCCAAGACATTTCCGTGCATGTCGTAGAGGCCCCATCGATTGGGCACATAGGAACCGACTTTTGCGGTCGCCGCACTCAATCCGCTATTCTGCGTAGATGAACTACCACCATTGTACCAATATCTGCCAACCTTGCTCATGTTCGGACAAGAATTCGTATTAGTCAAATTGGCTCCACTGTTCAGTGCAGTCGCCACCCCGGCCCTGCACGCATACTCCCACTGCGCTTCAGTCGGCAAGTCACAGGTCAGCATCTTCGTCTTAGTACGCAAGACGCCCATAAAAGATGATGCGTCAACGTCGACGCCGCTCGGCCACGCAACGCCTAATACGCTGCCCCGAACATTTGAAAAACTCACTGTCTCCACCGGTCTGGCAGTATAGTATGCCGTATTGTTGAAATAGCTGGGGCGGTTGCCCATCACCAATTCCCATTGCCTCTGCGTAATCTCAAACACGCCTATATAGTAATCTTTGGTAAGTTTGACCGTATGTTGCATCTCACTTGAATACCTCCCATACTCGTTAATAGGACTACCCATCACAAAAGTCCCGGCTGTGATTTTCCGCAAAACGATCTTGGACGTCTTATATTCATCAGTCCATCCTCCAGCGGGAACAGAGTCTAAGTAACTGGTATAATAGTTCTTAGCACTTCTCCCACCGGATATGTCGATCACCATGTACGTGTGATCCGGATCAGGCACCGACTGCTGCTGGCTCACATTGAAGATTTGAGTAACACTGCCTCCATAAACCGTTATGACACCTCCCCGAGGTCCAGTCCCACTGTTCGATGTAACGTTAAAAGCCACACTTCCATTTCCGGACCCGGAGCTGCCATTTGTTATGCCTATCCAAGAATCTCCAGCTTGGGAGGTCCACGAAACGTTCGCAACAACATCAAAGGAAGTGGAACTTGCTGCCGCCCCGAACTCGACGCTTGTTGGCGAGACCGTTAGTGAAGCAGAATTCTTAATTGTCACAATGTGCGTATCGTTTTTGCCACTATAGTTTGCCGTAATCGTGCAGGTCTGATCCGCAGACACTGCTGTGCTCGTCAGTATGCCATTCGCACTGATACTCGCGTAGCCCGAATTATCAGACCAGATCGCTTGGCCCGTAACATTTACAGACGATCCGTCACTGTAATATGCCCAGCACGCATATTGTGAAGTACTGTTTTCATTCACTGTTCGTGACCCCGAAATTTCGATACTGTCTAACGATACGCTTGAGGTTCCATTCTTGATGGTCACCGTATGAGTATCCGTTTTTCCACCATAGCTAGCCGTAATCGTGCAGGTCTGATCCGCAGACACTGCTGTGCTCGTCAGTATGCCATTCGCACTGATACTCGCGTAGCCCGAATTATCAGACCAGATCGCTTGGCCCGTAACATTTGCAAACGATCCGTCACTGTAATTCGCATAACACGAATATTGCGCACTACTGCTCTCGTTGACCGATGTAATTCCGGAGATGGTGATGCTATCAAGCGTCGGATTACCTGACGATTCAGATATATTAAAAATGCCTGACATCCCGGCAACCTCACCTGCCCCCACAACAATAAAAGCATGACGCCCTGTGCAATATTGACTAGAGTTGCCAAAAGAGACTACCCATTCGTAGCTGGTAGCTTGCATAGCAGCAGGACCAATTTGTTTAAATCCAATAACTCCATCTGTTTTTTCGAACAACAAAAACAACGAAAAATACTTTTGAGAAGTATCAGCTGGGTAATAATTAACTGTAAGAGGAGCGCCCACACGTACTGTTTGCCCCTGATAAGGAGAAGTTACCGTAATTCCCTTATATTTATACACGGCTTCATATTCATCGAAAGTTGTTGCTATCACAAACGCATGCGCTGCCCCGCAACTAAGCATAAGCAACACAGCAATTCGCTGAATAATACGATAAAACATGTCGTACTCTTTCGTTCTAGGTGATACAATATTAACCTAATCGCATTCTCAACAGTTTCAGTCCGTCTAGGAGCAGCGACGCCCTCACTTTCGACACCCCGGGTCGTCCGCGAAGCATTTGCCGACCAGCACCGCACACACAGCAACCGCCTGTTTCAGTCCCCTAACCCACTCCTTCTCGACCTCAATCTGCCGCATCGCCCAATCAGTGAATCAGCTTAGCCGTCCACTGATGATCATACCTAATCTGCTATTCCAATTTAAAATAGCAATTACTTTCATTCCTCTGCAACATCCTTTTCACAAAAAATGCATGTCATAGGAATTAGTCTTATGAGTCCCGCGCCGTGCGGTGCAGGGTTACAATCCCCGACAACCGTATTCGCCGGCTTTCACCCTTCATTCCGAAAGCTGCTTCCAGACTACAGCAAAACCTCGTCAGGAAGCGCAATGCCACGTCCCGTCCTAGTCTTGCCGTCATTCCTCGCGTTCGGGTCGCTCCAGTCCATGTGGCCGCATCAGCACGTACGGCGCGTAAACGCAGCAGTTCTCCTTGCCCAATGAATCGACCGCCTCGTCCTGCGACCCGGCGGCCGAAGGGTCGCGGGTGATGACAACCAGTTCGGGCGAGGCGCAGGCCCGCTTTCCGCGGTCATGTAGCCACACGCGGTCCATGCGCTGGAGCAACATGTCGGTGGGCGCGAGTTCGGAGATCATCCATTCGGCGTCGATGTCTACGCTCTGCCCGACGATTTGCGTAGCGACCAGCACACAGCCCGGCGGGCGGTACCTAGTGCATTTACCCAATCGGGGGCATCCACTCGTTCTCGACTTCCTCCGTCGGAAAAGCGGGAAGCGGGCGTGCTTGATGCCTGCCGGAAATTCCCCGTGCCGCATGGCCGTCTTGTCAGTCTGCATCGCGATTGCGTGCTGCTTGGAAGTGGCATAAGTGCTTGCTCTGGCAATTTCGTACAGGACCGGAACAGAGTTCGGGCATCACCCTGTCGGACGCCCCACCTGATGCTTCTGCAGTTGTCCGGGCCACCGTAAAGTGACCAAAAAATGACTTTTGGTTAAGAGATCGGAGAACAGTGCCAGCTTTGAAGTTTTTTGAAGATAGCACCTAGGCCATAGTCTGTCGAGTCTCCGCCAACCTCACAGGATCAGATGACCAGTGTCTTAGGTTTTGACCTCATAACTTCTTGCGGACAAGGCGGAGGTTGAAGTCCATATCTGCCGCGCACGCCTCGAAGAAGGCGGGCATGGAGCCATAGGCTCAAGATGGGCGACGAAGATCGCCTGCAAGGCGTTGCGCAGTAGGGCCAGCGAGCCGACGATGTTGGGGTTGCGGCTGCGGGTCCTGTCCTCTCCCCAGCAGGCGTCCTTGCGCCAGTGCAGTTTGTTCTCGATGTGCCATTGGCCCCGGACGAGCGCGAGCCATTGGGCTTCGGCCCGTTCCCCGGGATCCCGGCTGGCGACGAAGAGGCGGCGTTACGGGCTGCTGGGGTCGCGTTTCGTGCCGCGCCCGGACTCGACGCAGACGAAGGATTTTGCGAAAGGGAAGCCTATGGCGTCGGGTTCGGCTGCCCTGACCATGAGGCCGCGGCTTTCGAGCCTGCCGTGCCCGCACTCCCTCCGGGCAAAAGGGGGGTGTCCCCTTTGAAAGCGTCTTCGGCGGCCTTCAGCAGCGAGGGCTGGTTGGACTTGATCTGGAGCAGATAGTCGCCGCCCGCGCCGACGATGGCGGCGGCGGTCTCGCGCTGGGCGTGCAGCGCGTCTCCGGTGACCACGCGGTCGGCGAGGTCGCCGGCCTGCGCGACCAGGCGTCGCGCGGCGCGCATCTCGCACCGTTCCCCCTCGCCCTCCTTCTGGCTCATGACGGCCATGGCGACCGGCGCGCCGGTGCCGTGTTCGGCGAGCGTGACGACGCCGGCGCAGCCGCGGATCATCTTCCCGTCCACGGCCAGCGCGCCGGGCAGGCTGCCCGACTGGCTCAGGAGCCACTCCGAAAGCGTTCCGGCGAAGGCGTCGAGGTCCACACGCGCGAGCAGGTCGTAATAGACGCGGTAGCCCGGAACCTCCCGTATCTTGCGGCTACCCTTCTTGAAAGGGAGGCCCAGCAGGGTGCGCTGGTTCTGGCGCAGCAGCCAGCCGAAGCGGTGGAACGAGGCGATGTCGCGGCGCCCGGCGAGCAGCGCCATCGAGATGACAGCCAGAACGGGGCCGATGCGGTAGCGGGTGTGGGCCGACCGCGGGTCCTCCACCGATCTCAGGGCCTCCATCAGCGAGCGCGTCTGCGGCTGCGTCAGGGGCGTCACGCCGGAGGTGGCGGGCGTCAGGGCAGCCGCGCATTCCGCAGACAGGGGGCCGCCGCAAAGGATTTCCCGCGCGTCCGACCGCAGCGGCCGCAGCCACAGTATTTTCGGCCGCCCGTTCGGGACGTAGAAATCCGCGCGGTGGCGGCTGAAGCCCGCGCTCATCCCGGCGGGCTCCCAGCCGTAGGCCCGGTAGCACGTGCCTTCGAACAGTTCCGGATCGGTGAAGCTCTCGGCCAGCACCGGTTCGTAGCCGAATCGTTCCTCCCGCTGCGCGGGCAGGCACCGCACCGCCGCCGCGAGCGTCCGCGACGCGAGGTCGAGGTTCGGCTCCTCGCCCCGCCTCTTCAGCAGCAGGAAGCGCCTGTTCTGCGCCACCAGTTTCAGGCGTTCGGCTCGCAGCGCCGGGTTCCACCCGATCCAGTTGTCCCGGTCCTTCAGTTTCAGGCTGGCCGGGCCCCAGACAAGCAGCCAGGCACATTCGCCGTCGCGCTCCGCGACCTACATCAGGAAGTCCCCGACGCTCTTCGCCTTGCCGAGGTAGTGCCGCTCCCCGATAAGCTCGTTGAATCGCTAGGCCTCTCCGTGCCTGTCTCGCATTCTTTTGCTTGCATGCCACCGTAAGCAAAGCAAAAAACGGCTTTGATGTTTAGGGAAAAGTCATGTCGCGGAACAATAACGGGTTATGCCTGATGACTGTGTGTATACACGTTGGCCATCACATAAACAAACAACCCCAAAGCAGAATGCACAATGAGAGAGAAGCTCACAAACTACATCAGAGCCGGATACCCCGGCATCTGCCTGGTAACACCGGAGGAGACACGGGCCGAGGCCGAGGTCAAGGCTGTGGCGGAAGCCACCAAACACAGCCTCTTGGCCTGGTCCGCAACCACCGGACTCATCGATACCGCTGACGGCCGCGCACTGGGCGCGGAGGACCCCATGGAAGCCGTAACCGCAGTCGCAGGCCTAGCGGACAACACCGTGGTCCTGTTCCGGGATCTGCATATGTTCCTGGCCGACGCAAACCCCGTGCTGGTGCGAGCCCTGAAGGAAGCGCTGGCCCACGCCAAGACCACGGGCAAGTGCCTGATCCTGCTTGGCTGCAGATGCACGCTGCCGCCAGAGCTGGAGCGGGAACTGGTGGTCTTGGACTTCGCGCTACCGGACAAGGCGGCGCTGGGTCAGGTGCTGGACGGCATCTGCGAGTCCGCTAAACTCAAGAAGCCGAGAGCCGACGAGCGCGAGGCCATACTGGATGCGGCCTCGGGCATGACCTGCGCAGAGGCCGAGAACGCAATGGCCCTGTCCGTGGTCCAGAGCCGGTCCGTTGCGGCCGTAGCTGTGGCCAGGGAGAAGGCGGCTACGGTCAAGCGCAGCGGCCTCCTGGAGGTCGTGGAAGCGACCGCTGGCCTTGAGGGCATGGCGGGCTGGACCAGCTCAAGGCGTGGCTGCTGAGGCGCAGAGAGGCCTTCGGCAGCAGGGCCGCTGAGTACCGGCTATCCCAAGCCAAGGGACTGCTGATCGTGGGCGTGCCCGGCACCGGCAAGAGCCTGACGGCCAAGGCCACGGCGGCGGTCTTCGGCAGGCCCCTGCTGAGGCTTGACGCGGGCCGGCTCTTCGGATCCCTGGTCGGGCAGTCGGAGGCCAACATGCGCTCCGTGATTCAGGTCGCTGAGGCTGTGGCCCCGTGTGTGCTGTGGATCGATGAACTGGAGAAAGGGTTCGCGGGGTCCAGAAGTTCAGGGGCCGCTGATGGAGGCACAGGGTCACGTGTCTTTGGCAGCTTCATCTCGTGGCTACAGGAAAAGACCGCGCCCGTGTTCGTGGTGGCGACGGCTAATGACGTGTCGCAGTTGCCGCCTGAGCTTCTGCGCAAGGGCCGGTGGGACGAGCTGTTCTTCACAGATCTCCCAGGCGCCAATGAGCGCGAGCAGATCTGGAGGATCCAGATCGCACGCTGTGGGCGTAAGCCGGAAGCGTTCGATGTCGAGGGTTTGGCGTTGGCCAGCGAGGGTCACACCGGGGCCGAGATCGAGCAGGCGGTCACGGACGCGCTCTATCGGGCGTTCGCGGAATCGAGGGAGCCCAAGACCGGCGACATGCTGGCGGCCGTGTCTGAGTCCGTGCCGCTGTCGAAGCTCATGGGAGATCAGATCCAAGGTCTGCGGAAGTGGGCTCAGGGACGGTGCAGGATGGCGGCTGCGGGCACGATCACTGAGACCGGTGGTCGGCGGATCGCGGCGTAGGCCAGGTCAAGGGCGCGGGGTTTCCGGTTGTGAGCCGGAGCCCTGCGCTGTTTCCTCATTCAGAAGCCGGTCTCGCTTACCTGTCAGAGGGCAGGTTCAAAGCCGACACTTTGTTGCGCGGGCTGGATGATCTCGTGCCTGTGGAACCTAACTCTTTGCGTCTGTTGAGGCAGTGCCATCGGTTTCTGCCGATTTCGCGGCGGGTGGCTCCAGCATTCCGAGCAACTTGTCCCTGTCAGTCTTCCAAGTTTCCACAGTCATGTCCTTCACGACAGCCAGAAGGACAGCCATATCAACCCGTCCCGTAGTTACAGGTGCAGGAGAGAGTTCCACTGGGGCCATTGCCGGGAGAGCATCGGTCGCTGCCTGCAGCGATGCCTCACTGGCATGGTAATAGTGCGCAGTCATGCCTATTGTGGAGTGCCCAGCCTGTTGCCGCACCATGTCCATCGGCACGCCACCCTCCAGCAGCGCTGTGATGTGGGCATGACGCAAGCTATGGAAACCAACACGGGCCACGTTCTTCTTGTATCCCTTGACCTCCAGATCAGTCTCGATGTCCGCATCCGTAAAGACCTTCTGGATACGCTTTGACACGGCGGCAGGGTCTTTCTTATACAACTCGCCGAGTTCAGGCAGAACCATCCCTCGCCGGTTTTTCTTCGGTATCGCTTCAAGTAACGAGTAAAGAGCGGACGCAATCGTCAGCGTGATTTCATGATTCCCCTTGGCTGTCTTATGCGGAGTGTAGCGGATTTTCCGGACACCCATGTCAATGCAGTCCCATCGCATCAGCACGCAATCACCGAGACGCGCCCCCGTGTAATATCCGAGCGAGAACAATAACTCCATCTCCCCCGTACCCGCCAGAAGCTTGGAGATAGCCCCAAGTTCCGTCATCGTTAACGGACGCTTCCTGCTGACGGCGCAAGTTGAGGCATCAATGCCTTCAAACGGGTTCACCTTAACCCGTGCGTCTTCGGCCAGAACCTTGAACACTAACCGCAGAAAAGTCAGCGTCTTGTTTCTTGTGTTACCGGAAGCTTTGCCTCCGACTTCCGCAATATAACGCTCTGCATGGTCCTTGCTGATCTGACGCAACTCCCAAGGAATCGTGTTCCCCTCTTTGTCCTTTTTCGGGTACTTTTCCTCCATCCATTTACAAAAGGCCTTCCATCGGCCTTCATAGTCGGAAAGGGTTCGCGAGCCTGGCATGATAGTCCGGCCTCTTGGGGTTTTACCCTTGGGCTTGATCTTGAAGGCATCCCACACCTGCATGAGCGTCATTGACGGTGCTTTGTCATCGACGGCCTGAATCTGGCTGTCAATCGTGTCGATGCTAGCCTGAATCGCAGCCATTCGCTCCCGCTCATCGGTCAGGTTGTATTTCTCAAGTAGCCGGTCCCGTACCTCACGAGCTTTTTCGACAGTAGTCTCTTGCGTGGATTGCATCAGTACCTTGCCATCCACCATACGCTTGACGTACCACGTCTTACCCCGTAACATCAAATTCTTTGAATCTGGTTTAGATTTCTTAGACATTTTCACCGCCCTTCACGTAGCTTCAATGGAACGGCAAGAAGGATACCACAAAAACGCAAATTTGGTAACAGGTTAGTTACATACCATTGAATTTGTTGGTTTTAATGGAAATAATACGGATTTATTATCCGTGGGTCGCGTGTTCGAATCACGCCAGGGGCGCCATTTGAAGCCTCACACAAATGTCCGTCTTCTGGACGTCAGGCGGATGAAATCGTATTCGACGGCGCTCTTTGTTGATTTTATCCACGCGCGAACGCGCGAGCGTGAAATCCATGGTTCGAACTTCATCGACCACCAACTCGACAGGCTCGGAAAAGGCCCCGCATATCGATCAGGTTCGGCCCAGTCGTTAGGGATGAGGGGCGTGTCCGGAATGCGAACAGAGATACGACATCAGTTCGCGGACGAACCGTTCCGGATCATCAGGCGACACCACCACCCGGCGATCAGAAAAATCAAGAATTACGGCCTTCCTGAAATCAGTCAGATAAGCGCGGTAAGTTCTCAGCTGCCGACTCCAATACCAGCCCGTGAATGAGAACAGACCGCCGTTGCCGCAGGTGCGGATACTGCTGCGCGGAGCCGAAGGATCAAAACGAACTGCGCGCAATCCAGACAAGTCAAGTTGCGTATCCCACCACAGCCGTCGGATCAACAGTATGCCTTCCCTGACCTCGTATCGTCGGACGACAAACGGCAGGGCCCCCAACAACACGGCGATCGGCAACAGCCGGACCAGCCAAAAACCGGGAGCTGGAAGTGCCGCGGCCCCGCAGAGGATGACGGTCGAAAGCATCGAGATGCCCCACAGAGACCTGCTCCACGGCGCATCAAATGTCGTTACTCCCATTTCCATAGGCCTCTCGCATCGCATTACCACATCAGTATTCCGTTTCCCCTCAACGTTATGATCGCCGTGCGCGAATCCGCCATAAACCGCGGTGTCACGGCGACCTCATTCCACAAGATCTTCTTCTCGGGGACATTGTCGAACCGTGTGATCAGCACCTGATATTCGCTTTCCGGCCATACGGTAAGCGTCACCCGCGTCGCGCCGCTGCCGGTCTTCTCCTGCCGGATCACGCCGGGAACATGCACAAGAGAGCCATTGTCAAGCCGCGTCACCGTATACATAGGGATCTTGCCGTACGCCTCGGCCAGATGCGTTTGGACCGTGCCGGGATTGATCGCGGGGCCGTCGCTCTTCTGTTGCCGCAACAGAAAATAGTCGGGCAGCAAACCGCCCCGCCCCTTTTCATCGCCAACCGGAAAACACATTTTCAATGCTGTGATCGTCATGCCGCGAGCCAGCGTCTGCCATAAGTCGCGGCGGCTTTCATCCACTCGCGCGAGATCTTCCAGCGCCGACCGGTAAACCAGCCCGCA
>CAZOIS010000042.1:0-31522 GCA_964579865.1 uncultured Lentisphaeraceae bacterium
GCATCGGATCGGTCGGATCGTAACTGGAGAAACGGTCATGCAGCACCTGCTCGGCGTCTTCGAAACGGCGCTCGGCAAGCGCCAGCTCGAAGAGGACGCTTTTGGCCCGGATGTTGTGCCGGTTGTAATGCTCCAGCACCCGCACCGCCCAGAGCTTGCATTCCTCGTACCGGCGGGCCTCCAGAAGGCGCTCCGCGTAGAGCACCACCGCACCGACGTCCTTCGGGTTCTCATCGATGGCATGGCGGATCTGCTCCAGCACATAGGAGGTGGAATAGAGCCCGGGCTTGCGCTTGTTCAGCACCACGCAGCGGTTCGCCATGCGCAACCGCAACTTGCTACGCAAAACGGGATCCTGCGTCGCGTCGATCAGCTTCTGCAGCCGCTCGACGCTCAGTTCGGTCATGTCGCCGATCTCGGCGATGTCGGCGCGCAGCGTCAAGGCGCGGATATTGTTCGTTTCAATCGCCATCACGTCCAGGCACAGCTGGTCCGCGGTCTTGAGTTCGCCGACGCGGAGCTCCAGGACGGCCTGATCCAGGAGGAAGCCCACATTGCCGGGCAGTTCGGCGTTGACTTTCCGCCAGAGCGAGACCGCCTCGTCATATTCGAGCCGATGCGTCAGCAGATTGGCGAGGTTGATCTGGATATCCAGCCGGTCCGGCTCCTCCTTGATCAGCTGCCGGAAGATTTTTTCGGCCTCTTCGGGCTTGCCGAGGCGCAGCAGGTTCTGCGCATACCAGAAACGCAGGTCGAAGAGTTCCGGCTTGAGCTGCAACGCCTTGCGGAAGTGCTGGTCGGCGGTGACCCAGTCATGCTTCATGATGGCCGCCTGCGCCAACAGGTTATAGGGCATCCACTGCTCGGGCATCAATTGCCGGAAGTAGTCCCACAAACGCCAGGCGCGCTCCTCATCTCCTGTGCGGATATAGGCCCATCCCAACCCCTCCCAGCCGGCCAGCAAGGACGGGTCCAGGCGCAGAGCCTCCTCCAGGAACGGGATGCACTGCGCGTACTTCTCCTCTTGGGAGAGCATCAGCCCGTGGTACAGCAACGCCGCGGAAACGGTCGTGTCGACATCGGAGGCACGGGCGACCGCGATGGCCTCATCGATCGCGGCCTGATCCAGCGGCGCCGTCGATTGCGCCAACGGGAAGGCGTCCCGTTTTCCGGCGGGCGCGTTGGTCTGCGCGCAAACGCCCGCAGCCAAAAGGCACGCCAAAGCCCCATGCAGTCCGAACCGCGCCACGTTTCTTGCCATCGCGTCCTCCCGCTTTACCGTCCGTCCTGTTTCCAATAGGTCTTGACCAGCGACTGAGCCACGCGCTGAGCACCGGGAGTGGTGAGGTGGATGCCGTCGGTGTCGCGCACCGTCAGCGCCGCGCCGTTCGCGGCCATGACGTAGAGAGAGAACGTGCCGGGCTTGCGCGACAACAGGGGGCGCACGTCAAACAAAACCACCTTGTCCTTGCGCGTCTCAAGGGCCGCTTCCTTCGCGAAGATCGCATTCACGAACTGGGCGTACTCCTGCTGCACAGGCTCGCGCATGTCGGGCAGCAACAGCCAGACAATCCGGGAAGCGCCGCCTTTGAGAAGCTCGTCCATGATGCGTCCGACGCGCAGCGCATATTCCTTTTCCCATTCCGGCGTGCCGAACGGCACCACGCGGCCGGCGGAGTCTTTCAGCGATTGGCGGTCATTCGCGCCGAGGGTCACCACGACGGTGGCGGGCTTGTTCTCTTTCATCAGCGCGTCCACCTTGGCGAACCAGTCGAAGGCGTCCATGCGGGCGAGGCCGGAAGCCAGCGACGAAAAACTGGTTGCAGGCTGGACACCCGCCGCTTTCAATTCCTTTTCCATCGCGATTCCCAACAGCCGCATCATGGAGTCGCCGATCATCAGGACCGGCGCCCCCTCGGCCGCACGCGCCGCGGACGGCACAAACGCCGACAGACACGCGGCCAACGCCGCAAACAAAACCGATTTCTTCATTTCACCATCCTATTTTTCAGCTGTCTTGTTCAGCCATTTTCCCAGCGTCTTTTCGGTCTGGTCCCTGAGGAGGAACAGTCCGGAAGCCCGCGAAACCCGCTCGAGCGGGCTCAAGACCGCCACCCAGAAATCGCGCGTCTTGCCGTACTCCAGACGGGTCGCGCTCGTATACATCGCCACGCCGTTAAACAGTAACATAAAGATGAAGAACACGCCTACACAAAAACACGCCCGGCCGACAACGACGCCGATGTGCTGCGAGTGTTCCGGATCTTCCTTTGCGCGACACATAGACTTCCTCCTCAGAACTGGAAATAGATGAACGGGGCGACGCCGGTGGGGCCGATCCCCAAGATCAGCGTCAGGATCAGGGCCGCGACCGCGCCCTGCACCCAGACGGGCCAGCGTCCGACCACATCCCAGACGGGACGGAACCGGTGGCCGTCCAGGAACTGCAAAAGGAAGCCGGTCACGAGCACCAGCGCGGCGGTTCCCGACAGCAGCGTGCTGGGTGCGTCCCATTTACACAGGCCGCGCAAGATGTCGCCCACCACCGCCATGTCGGGCGCCCGGAACAGGATCCACGAGAAACAGACGACCTGAAAGATCCAGATCCGGCCCAGCAGGCCCAACAGCAACGTGGTGTCTGCCGACGGTTTCTCGGGCAGTCCCATCAGCCGCCGGACGATGCGTTCCAGCGAGAGGTAAGCCCCGTGATAGGCGCCCCACAGCACGAAGGTCCAGCCCGCCCCGTGCCAGAGGCCGCCCAAGAGGAACGTGAGAAACAGATTGATCCGCGTGCGCACGGAGCCGGCCCGCGACCCGCCCAACGGGATATACAGATAATCGCGCAGCCAGGTGGAGAGGGAGATATGCCAGCGGCGCCAGAACTCCTGCAGCGTGACCGCGAAGTACGGCGCATTGAAGTTGACCGGGAAGTGGAAGCCGAACAGCAACGCGCAGCCGATGGCGATATCGGAATACGCCGAGAAATCGCAATAGATCTGGAGCGCGTACGCGTACACGCCGAGGAGGATGTCGAGCCCCCCATACGACTCCGGCATGGCGAACACCGGATCGGCCAGATGCCCGGACAGCCAGTTGGCGACCACCATCTTCTTGAAAAGGCCGCCCATGATCAGCGTCGCGGCGCGGCCGACATCCAAATGCACGGAGCGGTCCGGGAAGACCGCCATCTGGGGCAGCAGGTCGGCGGCCCGCACGATCGGCCCCGCCACGAGCTGGGGGAAAAAGGCCAGGTAGTTCGCGAAGTCCAGCCCGGACCGGGCCACCGGCGTCTTGCGCCAATAGACATCCACCACGTAGCTGAGCGCCTGGAACGTGTAGAAGGAGATGCCCACCGGCAGAACGATTTTCTCGATGAACGGGAGCACCTGCTCTTGCAGGGCGATCAACTGGTCCGTGGTGCCCAACCGCGCGCAGAGCGGGATGGCCAGCGGCACCATGAACCGGGTAAACAGGAAGCCGGTATATTTGAAGATCCCCAGCACCAGCAGGTTGGCCGTCACCGTGAAGGCGATCATCCGCCGCCGGCCCTTCGGATCCTCAGACTTGTCGATCCAAACGGCGGCGGCGTGATTCAGCAGCGCCGAGGCCAGCAGCATGAGGGCGAACTTCCAACTCCAGTAGCCATAAAAAAACAGGCTGGCCGACAGCAGCACCAGTTTGCGCGCGAGTGGGAAGCGAACCAGCCCCCAGTGCAAAACAAAAACGATGGCGAAAAAAAGTGCGAAGACCGTGGTTGGAAAAAGCATCTTCTTCCCTTAATTGTTTTTCTGGCCAGCCGCGGGCTCCGGTGCAGGCACGGCGTCCGCCTCCGGCTTGCCTGCGCCGAACTTCGACTGCAAGGTCTGCCAGAGCGTCTTCTTGGGGGCCGCGGCCTTCTCCTGTTTTTCCGCGCCGGCCCCGGCCTTCTCCCCGGTCTCGGACGCCTCCGTGCGCTTCAGCACGTTCGTCCCCTGCGCGTTCAGGACGTCCTCCACCCGATTGGAGACGGCCACGCTGCGGGCGTTCGCCCCGGCGACTTCATTTGTCGC
Organism: uncultured Lentisphaeraceae bacterium; assembly: GCA_964579865.1. Taxonomy (GTDB): domain Bacteria; phylum Verrucomicrobiota; class Kiritimatiellia; order RFP12; family UBA1067; genus DAOPZC01. The sequence continues at coordinate 4,050 of CAZOIS010000042.1, forward strand.
CTGCGCGGTCAGGGCGGCGAGGTTTGTTACGGCGGGAACGACGGGCAGTCCGCTCTCTGCCGACGGCGCGGCGGCCGGGCCCGTAGACGGCGGCGGCGGCGTGACCGCGACCGGAGCCGCGATCGTGTGGAAGGGTTTTTCCTCTTCGGGTTCAGCCGCCTGCAGAGCGTGGAAGCGGCGCGGCATCACCACCAGGCAAGGATTGATCCCTTCCCGGGTCGTCTTGCCAAGCGTCCGGAGCCAATCGCCGTAGGACACGGCCGGGACCTGCCACGCGTCCTTCAGGGGATGAAACAGCAAGCTGCCCCGCTGGATCTCGTAAATGTCGGTGTTCGCCAGCCGCTTGAGACGGGCGACTTCCTGCGGCGCATCGAGATCGCCCTCGGTTTCCTGGACAGGCCAATAGGACTCCTCCTGCCGCACCACGATGAAGTCGGCGGTGGTCTTTTCCAGCATCTTCTCCATCTTGCTGAACCACTCCGCATCCGGCATGGTCCGCACGCGCAGGATCAGGCCGGGCAAGCGGTGTTTCAGGATCAGGTTGGACAGATGTTCGGGCAGCGTGTTGGAGAAATACGCCAGATCGACCACGGGCATCAGGCGCAGGCGATGGAACGTGCAGAACATTTTGAACATCGCCAGTTCGATCTCGGGCTCCGTGGGGACCGTCCCGTCCGGCAACTGGGTGAAGGCGATCGGCGCCACCGCCGACATGTCCTGCACATGCAGCCGCATGAGATCCAGCGCGGAGCGCATATCGGCGTCCGACATGCGCGGCACGAACACGACGGTCGGCGCCAGCGGCCCGCACTCGATGCGGGCGATGCGGGCGCGCGCCAAGCCCAGCTCCGGCGAGAACGGCGCGACGCTCCACCAGCCGTAACAGACGTCCTGGGGAATCGCCAGCGGCGTCGTGAACACCGGCTTGCCGTTCACATACCCGACCGCGCCGTCGCCGCGGATCTCCAGACGCAGGCGGACCGTTCCGGGCGGGCGCAGCCACGGCCGGCTCTCGTAGGTGCGCAGGTCGCTGTTATACCACGACTGGATCCGGATAAAGCCCTCGTCGTCGTAGCCGAAGCGGATCATCGACTTGGTGCTGCGGCGGGCGTAGAGCCAGAAGGCGCCCGAGGATTCGTCCAGCGTCACCTCCATGAAGCCGTCCCGCATCAGTTCCGATTTTTTCAGGCGCAAGAACGCTTCCGACATGTCCGAACCGGCGCGGAGCTCGTACCGGCCGTAAGCGGAGGGGCGGAAGCCGCCAAAGGCGATCCAGTTGTCCGAGAGCTTGTCCGAAACGAAGTTCTCCGTGACATTCGTCGCGAGCGGCAGGAAGCCCTGATACAATTCGCCCGTCTTTTTGTTCGGGGCCTTTGCCGCGGTTTCGCGCACGAAATTGAAAAAGACGCTCGACTCGGGGATCGCCAGCAGTTCCGCGGCAAAGATGTCGCGCCCGAAGCCGAACAAATGCGTCTCGGCGCCGCGCCCGATCGCGAGCAGCTCCTGCATGTTGACATAGCGTTCGGACGGCTCGTCCAGCATGGTCTGGAGGATCAGCCGCGCCTCGATGTTGTCGGGATAGCGGGCCACCAACGACTGCATCACCTTGCGGGCCTCGTTGCGCTGGCGGTGGCGGTCGAGCCACTGGGCCTGCGCGATCGTGACCGCCGGGCTGTCCGGGAAGGCACGGGCGTAGACATTCAGGATGTCGGCCGACTCGTCCAGCCGGTTGAGCTGTTCCAGCAGGCGCGAATGCCGGATGGCCAGGTTCATCTGTCCGGGATTGATCTCCAGGCTCTGCGTGTAGGAATCGAGCGCTTTCTTCGGTTCGTTGAGCCGCAGCCAGGCGTCGCCGATCAGCGAGAGCGCCTCGGCGTTGCGCGGGTCGCTGTTCCACCAGTCCGTCCAGAGCCGGATGGACTCCTTATAGTCCCCCGCCGTGAAGGCGTCGAACCCTTTCTGCCGCAGCTCCTCCTTCTTGGCGTCGGGCGAAACGTCATTGTAGCTCGAAAGCATATCCGACAGCTGATAGTACAGCGACAGCGTCTCGTCGCTTGCGGAAGGCAGCACACGCGTGAGGCCGAGCACGTCCTTGTCGGTCAAATTGAAGGGCGGCACCTGGAAATCTCCGGCCAACAGCACGCCGGGCAGCAGCCGCACGATGTTGCCGGCGGAGGGCAGCGACTCGATCGACACCGGCAGTTTCAGAACCAGCTGCAAGTTTTTCTCGCGCAACGCCGCGTGGAGCCTGATGAGCCACGTCACCAGCGGCGTCACCTGTTCGGGCGTACAGGCCGAGGTGTCGACGTAGAGGCCGTGCACCTCATGTTCGAGCGCGCGTTCGACGACCTCGGACGGGGAGACTTTCTGAAGCAGGCCCGCGTCGCGCACCTGCACGTGCGGGATGATCCGCATATTGTTCGTGCGCGCCAGCAGGCTCAAGGCCTTGCGGTCCCAGATCGGGAAGGTGATCGGCGCGTTCTCGAAAATGTCGAGCCACGGCGGCGACAGCACGTTGAACTGGTAGCCGTGCTCGTTGAGCCACTTGGTGAGATAGCCCACATCTTTAGCCACGTCGGGAGACCAGGTGACCAACGCGTCGCGGCGGCCGACGAGCCGGGTGTCGAGCACCGTGGCTTCGGCGATTCCCGGGATCGGGTCCCAAATGCCGACGGCCACCAGCCCCTGGCGGATCTCGCCGTTCAGCAGCACCCGGCCGCCAAAGAGCGTTTCGCCGTCCAGGCGCGCAAAGAAAAGGTTGTCGCGCAGACAGATCAGCAGCTCGTGGTTCGACGTGGTTTCGCCGGACAGCGTATCGGTGGACAGCATCACCTCGTCCATATCCGGCAACCGCTGCCGCACCGAGACCTTGCCGGCGTCGTCCAGGCTGAAATAGACATATTCTCCGATGGAGGTCGAGCGCAGGTAGACGCCGAACCGGCCGCGCTTGAGATGGAAGCGGATCGAGAGGAACCCGTCCTCGAAGGTGTCGCTCCCCGCCAGCCAGGCCTTCGCGCCGGCCGTGGCGGTTGCCGGGGCTTGGCGCAGCGTCATGACCGGATTCATCGGCGGGATCGCGCGCAGGGCCAGCTCTTTCTCGCGGACGAGCACCTCGCCCCACTCGCCGATCCACCGGTCCGGGCCGAACTGCCGGCTGTTGACGCCGCGCTCCGGCTCGATCGGCCAGAACGATTCGAGCTTGTTGATGAACTGTTCCGGCGTCCAAGCCGGGTTGACCAACAGCCGGTTCAGCCGCCGCGGATCGCTGTTGCGGGTGTTCAGGGCCAGCTGTCCCAGAGAGAATCCCAGATCGTAATGGGTCCCGACCTGATGGATGTTGGTTACGCGCACGACTTTGGCCTGTTCCTCATACTGGCCGTAGTCGCCATAAGGGAAGAAGAACGCGACCGGCTTGAAGCCGGCCTCTTTCTCGAACTCGCCGATCACTTTACGGTGGTCCTCGTCGAGCCGCTTGTTGAACTCCTCCGGCAGTTCATAGCGCCGGTTATCCGCGAGCCACTGGGGATTGGAGAAGAACGGGCCGGTGCGGCCGGAGGGGCTCGTCTCGATGAAATCGAACCCGTTTTCCGACTGGGCGGCCAGTTCCCACGACCCCATGGTGATCATGTCCCGCAGGTAGGGCCAAAGCAGGGCCTGCGCGTCTTTCATGTGGATCGGGCGCGTCGTCACGCCCATCACCGCCTTCCACTTATTGACGTGCAGCAGGTTGCGGATTTCGAAATACGAGCTTTTGCGCGACTGTTCGAACGTCATCAGGACCGCTTTGCGGGGCAGCAGCTTGCCTTCCTTATAAAAGGCCCGCACGTCCTGCAGGCTGATCGGCGTATAGCCGCGCTCTTTCAGCAGCCGGAGCTGTTCGGCGAAAACGGCGGTGGCGATGTCTTGGGAACCTTCGGCGACCTCGTCGTTCACGCCGTAGTAGGCGAGCGCGACGAACGTGTCGGCGTCACGCTTGACCTCCACCTCGCCCTTGGCATATCCGGACCGGTAATAGAGCGTGCGGAGCGGCGTCCAAAGGGCGACGCCGAAGCAGATCAGCCCCAGAAAGATGAGCCAGGCCCGGACGTTCCGGTCTTTCGCGACGGCGACCGGGCGCTCCCAGGCGTCGTCGATCTCCGCTTCGGGCGACGCCGCCCCGGTCACGTCGACGGGCTCAGGCCGGGCCTCTTCACCGCGTTTCGTGTCGTCTGTGGTTTTCATCCGCGAGTCCCCCACTTTTTGCCGCGCAGCGTCAACAGCGCCCAATAGATTTGCCAACTGTAAAAGGCGATGTAGGAGAGCGTGAACACAAAGCCCGCCCACCACCAGCGCCGGCCGGTCGAGGCCCAGAAATGCAGCGACCACACCGCCGTGATCGCCATCACACCCAACGTGTAGGAGGCCGTGACGTGTCCGGCCAGGATCGGGCCGATGACCAGCGCCTGGATCATGACGACGGGCTCGAGTATCGGCATCCACATCATGGCGTACCAGGAGAGCGAGGGCACGGGGTGCTTGCGCCACATGTACCGGCCGGTCTTCACGATTTCCCGCAGGTAAGAGCGCATCCAGCGTGCCTGCTGCCGCGTGTATTGGCGCCAGTTCTCGGGCGCGATCGTCGTGGCCAGGGCCTCGTCGTCGTAAAGGATCTTGTAGTCCTTCAGGATCCGGTTCGTCAGCGAGCGGTCGTCCGCGAAATTGCCGTGGCTGCCCATCACCGTCGCGTTCAGCCACTCGTCCAGCACGTGCAGCACGCAGACGCGGCGATAAGCGGAGAAGCAGCCGGGCAGGCAGCTGACCGTCCCGAACACGCTTTCGGCGGCCTTCATGATCTTATAGGAGAAATAATACCGCACGTCCTGCATCCGGGTCAGCAGGTTGGCGTCCGCATTCTCGACATCGCAGTGCCCGGAAATCCCGCCCACCGTCGGGTCGACGAACCCCTGGACCAGCTTTCGCAGCGAGCCCGGGAAAATAAACGTGTCGGAATCCACGCACACCATGAACTCGCCGCGCGCGATCAGCACCGAAACGCCCCAGGCGTGACAGAGCCCGCGGTTCTTCTCGAAGTCCACCACGACCAGCCGGGGATGGCGCGTCTGCGCGGCCAGCATCTGCTCCAGCGTGTTGTCGCTCGACCCGTCGTTCACGCACACGACCTCGAGCTGCGCGGCAGGGTAGCCGGCCGAAAAAATCCGCTCGATGGTCTGACGGATCACCCCGCCCTCGTTCATGCACGGCACCAGGACCGTCACCGACGGCAGATAGCCCACGTCTTTCGGCGAAATATAAAACGCGGCGATGATGAAGCGCGAAACCACGAAAATGCCGGCCAGCAAGGAATAGATGCTCACCATCGGCTGATACCAGTAATTCTCCACGCTGCGCAGCTGCAAGAAGATCGCCCAGCCCAACATAAACATGGCGACCGACGAGATCAGCAGAACCAGCAGTTTAGGCGGGCGCGAGTAGAGCTTGCCCAGCCGTTCGCGGACCTCCGCGTCGGAGGGGACCGGGAACGCCGGGGCCACGGGGGTCTCCACCGTTTCATGCGTCAGAAGCCGTTGGCAATAAGGGCATACCGTCGGCGCCGGGGTCTCAACCACATGGACCGACAGCGCACACGCATCACACCGGCAACGGCGGCCACGGACAACGGACGTGTCTTTAACTTCGGCTTGTGACAGATACGTTTGCATAAGTTATTGTCGACACGGTTTCCAAGAATTGCCCAAGCATACGTTTTTTTCGCTTTGACCGCAACCTCATTTTTTGCGATAATGACGTCTAATCGGCAACTGTATATGTGTTTTTGACAGGTTACCGGAGGAACCGGCAGGAATATGGGGTTGCCCCTGACTACGGGAAAGGGCTCTTTTTATGGGAAACATTCTGATCATTGATGATGAAGCCGCTATCGGTAATTATCTGGGCCGACTGATCGCGGGATTCGGACACCAGGCCGTCACGACCCTGAACGCGTCCGATGCGCTGGCCAAGCTGGAGAACGGGGATTTTCAGCTCATCATCGCCGACATCTGCCTGCCGGATGCGCCTGAGCCGCAGAAGTGGATCAGCCAGCTCTGCGAAAAGGCGAAGGGGACCCCGGTGGTGCTGATTTCCGGCGCGCCCTCTCCGGAGCTGACCACATGCGCCGCGCAGAACGGCGTTTTGGCGTTTCTCAGCAAGCCCTTCGAGCTTGCCTTTATCAAAAACATTCTCAAAAACGTTTTTGAGAAGTGAGGCCCGAGCAGCGCGGCTAGAAAAGAGGACCCCGTGATCGTCGACAAAACCAAGTTTGGCGTCTCTTTCTTTGACGACAGTTTCGGCGGCGTTTACCGTGGGCGTCAGGTGCTCTGCTCCGGGCGTAACGGCACAGGAAAGTCGATCTTTGCCTGCCATTTCCTGAATCAGGCGCTGCAGGACGGCGACAAAGCGCTCCTGCTTTCGAACTACCGCGCCCAAGACACGGTCATTGTCGCCGAGAGCCTCGGCATGCCGTTTGCCGACGCCGTCACCAACGGGCAGCTGACGATTCTCGAATACACCTCTTTCATCCCGGAAAGCAATGCGAGCGCCAACGTGATGCTGCCCCCGCAGTCCTTCATGGAACTCCAAGAGACGGTCGAGTCGCAGTCGATCCGGCGGATCGTCTTCGACACCGTGTTGCCGTGGGTCGCCATCCACCCGGTCTCCCGCATCGCGGAGCACGTCTATTCGTTCATCCACGCCATCGAACGGCTGGGCGTCACCGCCCTGCTGACGCTGCCGAAGCCGGTGTCCAACCCCGCTTTCACCCTCAAAAGCCGCCTCGAGGACCTGTGCCCGATCGCCGTTAACCTCGAGAACACGGCGGACCAGCGCGTTCTGCGGGTCACCAAATACCTCGGCGAGATGCGGAATCTGTCGGCCCCCTATCCGTTCACGATCGTCCAGCGGAAGGGCATTGTCGCCCAAGACGCGGAACCCGAGCTTCCCGGCCAAGCCAGAGAGACCGCCCCGGCCGGCAGCGCCGCCCCCCCGCCGCCGCAAAAGCGGATCAATTTCTCCTCGGTGATCCGTTTCCCCGATTAAGACAGGCCTTATTATGTATACCGCGTACTGGAACCTTCGAGAGTCCCCCTTCCTGAATGTCGTCAGCGACAGGCTGATCTACATGACTGAGCAGCATCAGGAAGGGATCGCCCGCCTTTACTACCTCATCGACCAAGAGCGCATCGCAGGAATGCTGACGGGCGCCTACGGCGTGGGCAAGACCATGACCCTCGAATACCTCCACCGCCGCGCCGCGAAAGCCAAACTCCCGGTCATCAAGATCGACGCGATCCCCAACGGCAGCCTGCCGATGGCCCGCCATATCCTGCGCAGCTTGAACCTTCCCGACGCGGCCCAGACCCTGCCTGAAGCCCTCATGTCGCTACAGGCCTACTGCCAAAGCAGCTCGCACAACCTGACCCGTTCGCTGCTTCTGCTCGACGAGGCCCACCACCTCGCCGCCGGCGACGGGTTCTACCTGGCCCATTATCTCTGCAACCTGCGCATTCCCGCGACCGAGAGCCACGATGAGCGCCCGCTCTTCACCATCATTCTCGCCGGCACGGACGATCTGCGGGCGTCGCTGATGAAACACGAGTCGCTCCGGCGCCGCATCCAGCTCGACTGGCGCCTCACGCCGCTTTCCCCCGCGCAGACAACCGAGTACATCCAGCACCACATGCGGGCCGTGGGCGGCGACATCTGGTCGTTCGCGAAGGATGCGCTCGACGAGGTCTACATCTATTCGCAAGGCATTCCCCGCAGCATCAACAACCTGTGCGACACGGCGCTGATGCTCGGCTTTGCCGCGCAGGCGCCCCACGTCACAAAAGAGATCGTTATACAAGCCGCCAAAGACACCGGTCTTGAAGCGCTCGCGAGTGTCCCCGTCACCCCCGTTCCCCTATAAACCCCGAAAACGGAAGAGAAAACATGGCTACAATCCCTTTATCCGATGTGACGTTGATCGCCACCGGACTCGGCATTTTCTTCCTGATCGTCGCCTTTTACAAAAGCATTTTCCACAAGCGCCGCCCGCCGAGCCACAACCTCCCGACGAACGCGCTGCCCGCCCCCGTCCCGAGCGACAGTCAGCCCATCAAACTGGCGGACCCTTTTCAGCAGGTTCCCGTCGACAGCCTCCCGTTAGGGCACAAACCGCAAGCGGGGGCATCTTCGTTCTATCCCTCGTTTCCCCACCCCGCCAACCCTCCGGTCTCCGCGTTCCGGCAGTTCAATCCGAACAAGGATTTCGACGCCGCCGCGTCACAGAAGAACGAAGCCGCATACGAATGGGAGTAGCGTGATCACCGCTTTGCTTCGGCGCGTCTTTTTCTTCGTCGGCGTCACAGCGCTCCCGGCGTTATGCGCGCAGACCGTTTCCCTTTTGCCGCCTTTTCCGCCGCCGGAAAAGGTGCTGCCCGGCGAGCGGGCCGACCCCGCACAACGCGCCGAGGGCGGGCTCCTGCTGCCGGTCCGTTTCATGCCGGAAATCGACCGCGTCTACTGGGACATCCCCCTCTCCGCCCGCATTCCCTCCGACGCGACGGCCTTGGAACTGGAACTTTCGTGCCCGGAGGCCGCCCCCCTCCGCGGGCTCAGCGCGCACCTCCAATCGGGCGACGGCTGGCACAGCGCGACGCTCGCCCGGCCGGACGCCACCCGCCGTTCCTTCGCCCTGCCGCGCGGCCTCTTCAGCCCAGAAGGCAACCCCGCCTCCTGGCATAAGTCGCGCGTGTTGCGCATCTCGGCCTGGCGGCAAACCGACGGGAAAGCCGCCCTCTTTCTGCACGTCGCGCGCGCGCGCACCGACCCCGTCGCCATCGTCCGCGCCTCCGACCGGACCGCCCCCGGCGAAACCGCGTTCGCCGCCGCGCTCGCCGACCGTTGCGCCCGGCTGCTGAACAAGGCCGGCATCCCTTTCGCCGTCATCGACGACGCGTTTGAGGACCTCGCCCCCTTCCGGGTCGTGCTCCTGCCCTATGCGCCGGCCCTCGCGGACAAGCCCCTCGGCCGCCTCGAACGCTTTCTCAAGCGCGAAGGCAAGCTGATCGTCTTTTACAACGCCTCGGAACCGCTCGGCGTCCTGCTCGGCGTCCGCCCCGGCGCATGGCAGGGCACGGAAGCCGGCCGGGAGTGGTCTGCGCTGGTCTGCGACACGGCGCGCCTGCCCGGAGCGCCCGCCCGCATCCCGCACGCCACAGGGAACATCATCCCGCCCTTCGCCGCCCCGGCCCGGCAGGCCCGCGCCGTTGCCACGTGGGCCGATGAGACCGGGCGCGTCACGGACCAACCCGCCTGCGTCCTCTCAGGCCGCGGCGCATGGTTCGCCCATGTCCCGCCGCTGGCCTATCCTTCGGCCGTCACGCTCATGCGGGCCCTCGTCCTGGACCTGGCCCCCGACCTTCAGGTGCAGCCCCCCCAAAAAGCGGCCATTACGGGGCAACTGCCGGACGCCCCGCCTTCCGAACTCAGGGCGGCCTGGAACACCCGCGCGACCGCCTGCCACCCGCGCGGCTGGAACGGCCTCATGTCCACGCTCGCCGCAGACGGCATCAATGCGCTCTTCATCCGTTGGCAAAGCGCCGGGACCGCGCTCCACGGGCAGAAAGGCTCCCGGCCGGCCGACACCCTCACCGAAGCGCTGGCCGCGGGCAAAACCAACGGCGTCGCCGTGCACGCGTGGGCCACCTGCTGGGCGCTCGACGGCGCCGCGGCCGGCCAGGTCGCCCAGCTCACCCGCGAGAACCGGCTCATGCGCGACGCCGCCGGCAACACGCTGCCCTGGCTGTGCCCATCGATCCCTGAAAACCGCGCCCTGCTCATCGACGGCCTGCGCGCGCTCGCCCGGCGCGGCGTGCAAGGCATCCATCTCGACTACGTGCGCTATCCCGAAGAGACCGGCTGTTACGCGCCCGCCACGCGCCACGCGTTCGAAGCCAGCCGCGGCGGAGCCGTGGCCAGCTGGCCCGCCGACGTCCTGCCCGGCGGCCCGCACGCCGCCGCGTTCCGGATATTCCGTCTCGACACGCTCACGGCGTTCGTCCGCGAGGCCCGCGACGCCGTGCGCGCCGTCAACCCGGACATCCGCCTCTCCGCCGCCGTCTTCCCGACGCCCGACGCCGCGGCGGCCCGCGGCCAAGACTGGCCCGCCTGGCTGCGCGCCGGCCTGATCGATTTCGCCTGCCCCATGATCTACACCGAAAGCGCCTCCGACTTCGCCGCCTCACTGGACCTTTGCCTCGCCGCCGCACCCGCCGCGTCGCTCGTGCCCGGCCTCGGCACCGGTGCCGACGAAAGCCAACTCGACGCGGCGGCGGCGTTTCTCCAGCTCGGCCAGGTCCGCGAGCGCCGGCTCGCCGGCTTCGCGTTTTACGCTGTGGACGACGAACTGCTGACCGCCCTTCTCCCCGCCCTCCCGCTGAAATGACGCGCGGACGGCGGAACAAACACGCATGGCGACGGCCGGAGCCCCGATTCCGCAGACGGGGCCGTCCGCGCCCCTGTGGCGCGCCGCAGACAAAGTGCCCGCGGCCAAATCGTCCTCGACAAGGAACGCGTCCCTTGTTAGCATTAATAAAAAGTTGAGTATATGGCTCAAGACTTGTATCAGGGGGGGATTCAGATGAAAAGGCCAGTGTCCCGTCGGAATCTGCTGAAAGCGGCCGGCGCGGCGACAGCGGCAACGGCGTTGTCCTCGTGCGTTTCCGCCGCCACCCGGCGCCGCTCGATCGGCGCGAACGACCGCATCCGCATCGGCGTCATCGGCTGCGGCGACCGCGGCCGCAACGCGCACATGAAAGGCCTCTACGCGCACGTCAAGGAAACCAACTTCGAGATCGTCGCGGTCGCCGACCCGTGGCGCATCGCCCGCGAAGAGGCCAGCGGTCTGGTCAAAGCGTGGTTCGGCCGCGACGCCCGGCAGTGCGTCTCCTACCGCGAGCTGCTTGAGCTCGGCGACCTCGACGCCGTCACGATCGCCTCGCCCGACCACGTGCACACGCGGCATCTCGAAGCCGCGGCCCGCGCCGGCAAGCACATCTACGTCGAGAAACCCATGGCGTACGAGTTCGACGATCTCGTGCGCGCGGTCGACGCCGTGAAGGCGGCCGGCACCGTCGTGCAGGTCGGCACCCAGCTCCGCAGCCTTCCCGGCATCGTCGGCGCGCGCGACCTCTACCGCACGGGCATCTTTGGCAAGCTCTCGCGCATCGAGGAGTGCCGCAACAGCGAGCAGCCCTACTGGTACCGTTACCTCAAGGACGTCAACGAGCAAGACGTCGACTGGAAGGAGTTCTTGAGCGGGCGTCCCATGCGGCCCTTCCGCGCCGACCTCTATTCCGGCTGGTACGGATACTACGAGTTCTCGAAAGGCCCGACGCCCGGTTTCGGCGCCCACTTCATCGACATGGTCCACTTCATCACGGGCGCGAAGTTTCCCCTGTCGTGCGTCTGCCTCGGCGGCACCTACACGTGGAAAGACGAGCACGCCTTCACCGCGCCGGACTGCGCCCAAGCCACCTGGCTCTACCCCGAGGGGTTCATGGTCAGCATCGCCAACAACATGGGGAACAGCGCAGGCTGCACCCGCAAATTCTACGGCGACAAAGGCGTTCTCAACGTGGACAACTGGTCCGCGCCGACCTACGACTGCGAGGGCGCGCCGTGCCGCGACGGCTCGATCCGCGGCAAGAACGAGGTCAAGCCCGTCGACCATCCGGACCATTTCCTCAACTGGCTGCAGTGCCTGCGCAGCGGCGCGACGCCCAACGCCTCCATCGACGCCGGCTACCAGCACGCCGTGGCCGTCCTCATGGCCATGCGGTCTTACGAGACCGGGCGCAAGGCGGTCTACGATCCCGAAAAACGCACACTGACCACGGTATAACCACATGACCTCAAGACGTCATTTCATCGGCGGCATGTCCGCCGCTTTGGCCGCCGCCGCGCATGGCGCGGATTCATTGGCCGTTGCGCCGAAAGGCGCTTCTTCTTGGCAGCTCGGCTGCTACACCCGCCCTTGGGCCGAACACGACTACCGCACGGCCTTCGACGCGATCGCCGCCGCGGGCTTCAAATACGTGGGGCTTATGACGACCAAGAGCAAAAACAAGCTCATCGTCAGCATCGAGTCCACGCCGGAAGAAGCCGCCGCCGTCGGCGAAGAAGTGAAGCGGCGTGGGCTCCAGGCGATTTCGCTCTGGGGCGGGAACTTTCCGCTCGACAGCCCGGCCGGGCTGAAGCGGATCATCGACAACTGCGCCGCGTGCGGCTGCCCTAACCTGCTGCTCGGCGGCACCGACGAAAAGAACGCCGACGCCTACTACATGATTGTGGCCAGCTGTTGCGACTACGCCGCCGGACAGAATGTCGGGCTGAGCATCAAGCCGCACGGCGGCAACAACGCGAACGGCGCGCAGTGCCGTCGGATCATCGACCGGATCAATCATCCGAGCCTCCGTCTCTGGTATGATCCCGGCAACATCTTCTACTACTCCGGCGGGACGCTCGACCCCGTGGACGACGCCGCGGCGGTCGACGGCGTGGTGGCCGGCATGAGCGTCAAAGATTTCCGTCCTCCCAAAGAGGTGGCCCTCACGCCCGGCACCGGCATCGTCGACTTTCCCAAAGTGCTCGCCCGCCTCATGCGGGGAGGCTTCACCGGCGGGCCGCTGGTCGTCGAATGCCTGTCGCCCGGAGACCTCCCGCACCTCGCCGCCGAAGCACGCAAAGCCCGCCAATTTCTCACCGTTCTCACCGCTTGATCAAACCCTCCGAAAGGAACCATCATGAACAGTCAAATATCCCGCCGTAAACTTCTGACGCTCGCAGGCAGCGCCGCAGCCGCCTCCGCGATACCGTTTTCCGTCTCCGCCGCCACCCGGCGCCGCTCGATCGGCGCGAACGACCGCATCCGCATCGGCATGATCGGCTGCGGCGACCGCGGCCGCAACGCCCACATGAAGGGCATCTACAAGCACGTGAAGGAGACCAATTTCGAGATCGTCGCGCTCGCCGATCCCTGGCGCGTCGCCCGCGAAACGGCGAACGGCCTGGTCAAGGAGTGGTTCGGGCGCGACGCGCAGCAGTGCGTCTCCTACCGCCAGTTGCTCGAGCTCAAAGACATCGACGCCGTGATGATCGCCTCCTGCGACCTGCACCACACGGCGCACCTCGAGGCCGCCGCGCGCGCGGGCAAGCACATCTACTGCGAGAAGCCGCTGGCCGTCGAGTTTCCCGACCTCGTGCGAGCGGTCGACGCCGTGAAAGAGGCCGGCACGGTCGTCCAGGTCGGCACGCAGATCCGCAGCCTGCCGACGATCGTCGGCGCGCGCGACCTCTTCCGCACCGGCATCTTCGGCAAGCTCTCCCGCGTCGAGGAGTGCCGCAACGCCGAGCGCCCCTACTGGTACCACTACCTCAAAGACGTGCGCGAAGAAGACGTGGACTGGAAAGAGTTTCTGCACGGGCTCCCCATGCGCCCGTTCCGGTCCGACATCTATTCCGGCTGGTACGGCCACTACGAATTTTCGCGCGGCCCGATTCCCAACCTCGGAGCGCACTTCATCGACCTCATGAACTTCATCACCGGAGCGGGGTTCCCGACCTCCTGCGTCTGTCTCGGCTACGTGAACGAGACCTGGAAAGACGAGCACAACTTCACCAACCCCAACGTGATCCAGGCCACCTGGACCTATCCCGAGGGGTTCCTCGTCAGCAGTTCCAACAACCTCGCCAACGGCGCAGGCTGCATCCGCAAGCTCTACGGCGACAAGGGCTCGCTCGACATCAGCAACTGGAGCAAGCCGACGTACGACTGCGAGGGCGCGCCGCGGCGCGACGGCGCGATCCGCGGCAAGAACGAGGTCACGCCCGTCGAGCATCCGGACCACTTCCTCAACTGGCTGCAGTGCCTGCGCACCGTCGCGACGCCCAACGCCTCCATCGACGCGGGCTTCCAGCACGCCGTCCCCGTGATCATGGCCATGAAGTCCTACGAGACCGGGCGCAAAACCGTCTACGACCCGGCCAAGCGCGAAATCACATACGCATAAGCCGACGGCGCGGCGGCGCGTAGCCACGGGGGCACGCGCCGCGCTCCGCCGGGCATCACATTTCGGCGTTGGCAGCGGAAAAAGCATTCCGTCAACATGGCTCATACCATGACCTACACCTCGCATTTTCTGATCTCCGCGGCGTGCCTCATCGCCTCCGCCTTTTCGTCTGCGGCCGGCACGCCGGTTTTCGATTTCGAAACCGGCGCCGACGCGGCGAAACTGCCCTATCGCACAAAAGGGAAAACCGCGCTCGACATCGTGCAGTCCTTCGCCACGTCGGGCACGAACTGTTTGCGTTTCAGCACGGCGGCCTGGCAAAAAGGCGCGCCCGAATGGCCCGCTTTCGAACTCAAGCCGGCCATGCCGTAAAGGAGATTTCAAATGAGACTGATCCGTTATTCGATCCTGCCGATCCTTCTGGCCGCGCACCACGCGTGGGGCTGGGGCGGACCGCACGCGACCATCACGCAGGCCGCGTTGAAAACCTTGCCCGCATGGCAACAAGAAACACTGGGGGCCGAGCGGCCTGCCCTCGGCTCGCTCTACTGCGCGATCCCCGACCTCGTCTACACCCGGAAAGACCTCGCGCCGTACGCCATGATGGATTCCCAGCCGGGCAAGGTCTATCTGGTGAGCCTGCACCTGCCCGCAACGCCCTCAGAGAACTACGAACAGCTGCGCTATTTCTTAGGCAAAGCCGTCGCCGCGCTCCAGACGAACGCCGTGGCGGACGCGGCACGCTACGCCGGCACGCTCGCGCACATGCTGGAGGACTGGGGTTGCCCGGCCCACTCGGTTCCGGGCGACAACATGTTCACGCTCTTCAAACAATTCCTGCCGCCACCGGAAGCATACCGCTTCACGCCGCTCCACGGCCCGGTCGAGAACGGCGTCTTCGATGTGGCGCTCGGAGGCCACACGCCGCGCCTGCTGGGCACCTCGGTAGACGAAGCCGCCTTCAACCTGCTTCAGCTTTCGCAAGAGACCACGATCTATGCGCGCGGCCAAGTGATCCCGATCATCCAGGCGTTCTATGCGGGCGACACCAACGCCTGGAACGCCGCACAGCAGAAGGCCGCGCTGCTCGACGCACGGGTCGTCGCGGACGCCCTGTACACGCTCGTCTGCCTCGCGCGCCAGCGCTTTGCCGCCGACGAAGCCGCGCCGTTGCGCACGCTCGACCTGTCGGCGTTCGCCCCGCTGGAGGCACCGAACCTTTACATGCCGCAGACCGCCTTTTTCGGCAAGCCGCAGTGGGGCCACGCGACAAGCGGCGCAACGCTGAAAAGCGGAGGCGAAACCGTGCCCTTGCGGCTGCGCACGACGGACAACGGGCGCTCGACAATCTCGACCTTCGAGCGCGGCATCGGCACGGGAACGCGCAGCGTGCTGACGTATCTGGTTCCCGCCGGCATCTACGAACGTTTCACCGTTCAGGCCGGTCTGCACGCCGAACTGGGAACAACCGGAAATGTGTTTTTCGAAGTCAGCGGCAACAACCGCCCCCTCGCCCGCATCGGGCCCGTCACCGGGAGCATGCCCGCGCAAACGATCGACGTCGCCCTGGCCGGAATCACCAACCTTCAGCTCACCGTGACCTCCGCCGGAGGCGACGGAACGGGCAACTATGCCGTCTGGGGCTCCCCCCGCCTGCTGAAAGCGCCCTCGCGCTGAAGATTCGGCGCGGAATCAAGCAACGCGTCCCCTCCCTGCGGCCCCGGAACGTCTACGGCTCCCACCGTTCCTCGGTATCGCCGAGCTGATCGAACGCGCACCGGCCCTGCGTTAAAGGCCAACGCGCTCATTTCAGCCAGTTGAGGAACACCGTGATGTTCGCCGCGTTGACCAGATCGATCAGGAACGTGCCCGTGATCGGCACCACGAGAAATGCGCGAGGGGCATGTCCGTAACGTTCGGCGACGGCCTTCATGTTCGCGACGGCAGTCGGCATGGCGCCCAGACCGAACCCGCACAGGCCAGCCGCCATCACGGCCGAATCGTAGTCGCCCCCCATCACCCTGAAGACAATGAACCGCGCATAGACGGCGATGACCACGGCCTGTGCCGCCAGAATCACCAGCATGCCCCCCGCAACGCCGGCCAGTTCGAGCAGGTTGAGGCTCATCATGGCAAGAGCCAGGAAAAGGCCGAGCATGACCGAGGAGAGCATGTCGATGATCTCCGTCCTGACCCAGTCCAGCTTGCAGATGTCCAGCAGATTGCGCACCGCCACGCCCAGGGCCAGCGCGCCCATGTAGACCGGGAAGGTAACGCCGACGCGCTGGATGCCGAGGCTGACCCAAGCCCCGATCTTGACGCACGCGGCCAAAAGCAGCAGGTGTGCCAGGACAGGGCTTCCGGACCGCACCAGGCCCGATATTTCAGCCACGAACCCGGTTGCCACCGGCACCCCCGACGGGCTCTGGAGGCCGGTATCGGACAACGGGCGGAGGTCGCGTTTCCGGATCAGGGCGCCGCCCACCGGAGCCCCGATGAGACCGCCTGCGACCAGGCCGAAGGTCGCCGCCGCGACGCCCATGACTGACGCGCCGGCCAGCCCCGCCGCCTCGAACTCCTGGGCGAACCCCAGGACGGTCCCATGTCCGCCGGTCATCGCGACGCTGCCGCAGATCAAGCCGAGCGCGCGCGGCACACCCATGCAGCCCGCAAGGCAGAGGCCGACCAGGTTCTGCATGACCGCCAACACAGACGCAAGCCCGAGGAAAAGGAGCACCTGCGTGCTGCCACGCTTCACGAGCGTCCAGCTGGCGTTCAAGCCGACGCACGCGAAGAACGCCACGAGAAAAGGCTGGTTCACGCTCTTGACAGGCGACTGCACCCACTCGGGGCCGGTGCAGACCAGCCACGTCCACCAGCGCGCGGACACGCCGGTGACAAAACGCGCGTCGAACAGTCCCGTCACCTTCCCGGCCAGCACCAGCAACGCGACCAGCATCCCGCCCGCCACAGACGCAGGAATGTTGAAACGCTCAAACAGCCGCACGCGGCGGACCAAGCGCTCGCCCGCCAACAATACCGGCACCGTCAACGCCAACGCGACCCAAGGTGTAATGACCAGTTCGTCCATTTTTCCAACATGCACACGGGGCGCGGCGCCCCTGAGCGCCTAGGGCTCCCAACGTTCCTGGTCTTCGGACTGCGGCTTCCACTTGGGCCGGTGACCGAACAGCACGGTGCCGAGCCGCACCCACGTGGCGCCCTCCTCCACGGCCACGGCGTAATCACCGCTCATCCCCATCGAAAGATGCGGCAAGCCGATATCGAACTGTTGTTCCCACGTGGCGCGGAACTCGCGCAGCTTGGCGAAGACCGGGCGCGCCAGCTCGGGATCCGGGCAGAAAGGCGCCATGGTCATCACGCCGGTCAGCGTGAGGCTGCGGCAGCCGAGCGCATATTCGATGGCCGCCGGCACGTCCTCGGGGCGCATGCCGTCCTTGCTCGCTTCTCCTGCGACATTCACCTCCAGCAGAATCTCGGGGCGCTGGCCGTTCTCATCCGCCACACGCTCGATCTGCTCCAGCAGGCGCAACGAGTCCACCGAGTGGATAACGGAGAACAGCTCCAGCGCGGGACGCACCTTGTTGCGCTGCAGGTGACCGATCAGGTGCCACTCCGGGCCGCCGATGCACTCCGGAATCTTCCAGGCCGCCTCCTGCACCTTGTTCTCGCCGAAAATGCGGATGCCCGACTCCCATGCCTCGCGCACCACGTCGGGCCCGTGCGTTTTAGTGACGCCGATGATTTCGACCGCATCGGGGCTCCGCCCCGATTTGGCGCAGGCCGCGGCGATGCGCGCCTTGACGCCCTCCAGAACTTCGCTGACCGTCCGCTCGCTCTCCATCGTCTCACGGCTCCTTCCCGCGTGCGATTTTTCCGTGCGCCGCTCTGTCATGGCGCAGGATTTATGCGGAAAGAATACCACGATCCGCGGTCGGCGCGCCAGCCTTCGCACGCCATACGCCTTGTTCCTTGAGGGCGCCCAGAAAGCAATCCCCGCGTTCCGGAAAACGGTCTACTTCCCGAACAGCCGCCGGATGGCCGCGAGCGTGTGCTCCACCAGCATCTGGCCGCCTTCCGGCCCGATCTGGCTGGACTGCGGCACGGCACTGTAACCGCCGCCCTTGACGGCCCGCTCCGAGGGCAGGTAGCCGTTCGTGCCGACCGGGCTGGCCAGCTGGATCAGCACGGTCTGCCCGGCGGGGCTGCGGCCATGGATCTGCATGGCGTAATCGACGAACAGCTCGAACGGGTCGGTCGCGATGGCGACATCGCCGATGCGCAGGACGTGCATTTCAATGGTGCCGGTGGGGTCGGCCTTCTGCTGCGCCTCGTACCGGTCCAGCGTCCGCTTGAACCAGTTCTTGCGACCGTAGACGTTCGGGTCATCAGCCGATTTTTTCGAATACTCCGCATACCCTTTCTTGGCTTCGGCGTACTCTTGTTCCGTGAGCTTGCGGCCAGGCACCTCGAAGCGCTCGACGCAGTGCGCGAACGGCACATCGGCGCGGATGTCGGTCTGCGCGACCTCCCACGTCTCTTCAAAGGTGTCGACAATCCGTCGGGCGAGCTCCTGAAGCCGGCTCAGCTTCCGGAGCCGCTGCATGCGCTCCTCGGCGGCGTTGCGAAGCATGAGGCGTGGCACCTGGTCGCCCGCGGGCGCGCAAAAGCCGAGCACCACCAAATCCGCGCCGTACTTTTTTCGCAGCTCTTCGCGCACGGGATGCCAGTAGTCTGCGCTGACCTCGTAGAGATGCTCGACGGTCTGAGACGGGCAGGGCACGGCGATCGTCGTGGCCACGAGTTTCCGGCTGGCGTCGTAAAAGAGAAGGATGTCGACGGCGTGGTCTTCCCAGCCTTCGAGGCCGCGAAAATCCGGCTTTTTCGTGTCGCCGTACATGACAGACGTGCCGTTCGCGTACGAGACGCGCCGGTTGGTTCCGACCACCGCATGGCCCAAGCCCCACGCGACCGCGCCGGGCTTGCGGCCCTCCCACGCCTTGACCACGGCGTCGCCCAAGCGCTCGAACAGGAACGGCACGTACTCCTTCGGCTGCATGGCGTTGCCGTAATTGTTGAAGTTCTTCTGTGCAAGCGTGGGCCCGGTATGGGTGTGGGTCGCCGCGAGAAAGAGCTTGTCGGTGTCGAAACCGGGGAGGCGGGCGGCGATGTAGTGCCTGAACTCCGTCTGCGTGTCGCGGAGGCTGACGACGTCCAGCGAGACGAGGATGGCGCAGTCCGAGGGCTTGCCGTTCTCCCGCGACTCCAGCGCCAGCACGTTGGCCGTGCAGCGGCTCAGGATGTTGGTCGAAATGCGGTTGTAGAACTGGCCGCTCAGCGAGATCGGCCGGTCCGGCGTGATGTCCGCCTGCGCCGCGCCGATCCAGAGCTCCGCGGCCTGCACCGAACCGGCCGCGACGAGAAGGGCGGCACCCGCCGCCAACGAAAGACCTTTTTGCATCATTTTCCGACTCCTATCGATTTCTGTCGACACCGACCGGCACCCGTCGACCTGTCACCTTTTGAACAGCGCGGCGATCGCCGCGAGCGTGCGCTCCACCAGCTCCTGACCACCCTCCGGGCCGACCAGGCTGGACTCCGGCACGGCGCTGTAGCCGCCGCCTTTTGTCGCACGCTCCGAGGGGAGATAGGTGGAGTCATCTACCGGGCTGGCCAACTGGATCAGGACGGTCTGCCCGGCTGTGCTGCGCGCCTGGATCCGCATGCCGTAGTCGCTGAACAGCTCAAAGGGGTTGGTCGCGATCGCCACGTCACCCAGCCGCAGCGCGTGCAACTCGACCGCATGGCGGGGGTCGCCTGCCTTCTGGGCTTCGTAGCGCGTCATGGTTTTCTTGTACCAGTTTTTGTGGGCCGCCTCGCCGCCCACGAGCTTCGCTTTGGCCGCCAGCGGCTCATAGTTCCTCTTGGCCGTCTCATATTCCAGGTCGATGATTTTCCGGCCTGGCAGCTCGAAGCGCTCGACGCGGTGCGCGAAGGCGAGCTCCGTGCGGACATCGCTCTTCACCACGTCCCATGTCGATTCATAGGCCCGCACGATCCGGCGGGCCAACTCCTGCCGCCGGTTCAGCTTGCGGAGTTGTTCCATGCGAGCTTCGGCGCTCTTGCGCAGGATGGCGCGCGGCACCAGATCGCCCGCCGGCCCGCAAAATCCCAGCACGACATACTTCTCGCCATACCGCCGGCGCAGCTCGTCGCGCACGTTGCCCCAGTAATCCGCGTGCAGCTGCGACAGGCCCTCGTCGACTTGCGACGGACAGGCCACGGTGATCGCAGTGGCGAGAGGCTTGCGGTCGGCGTCGAGAAAGAACAGGAAATCGACCGTGTGGTTCTCGCCCCCTTCGAGGCCGCGGAACTCCGCCTTGTCGGTCGGGCCGTACATCGCGGCGGAGCCGTCCGCATACACCGACCGCCGGTTCTGGCTGGTGACCGCGTGGCCCAGCCCCCATGCCATTGCGCCGGGCTTGCGGCCGTCCCACGCCTTCGCGGCCGCCTCGGCCAGACGGGCGAAAAAGAAGTCGAGGTACTCTTCAGGCGGCATCGCCGCGCCCAAATCGTCGTACCACCCTTTATCGAGCGCCGGCCCCGTGTGGGTGTGCGTGGCGGTCATAAAGAGCTTGCTGACATCGAAGCCCTTCAGCCGTGCGGCGACCTGCTCGCGGAACCGGGACTGAACATCCTTCGGCAGGTAGCAGACGTCGCAGGCGATCAGAATCGCGCAGTCGGAGGGCTGCCCCTTCTCGCGCGACTCCAGAGCCAGCACGTTGGCCTTGCAGCGGCTGAGGATGTTGTTGGTGGACGAAACCCGGACATGGAACTGGCCGGTCAGCGAGACCGGCCGGTCCGGCGTGATGTCCGCCTCAGCCGCGCCGACCCACAGTTCGGCGGCGCTTGCGCCGGCCACGGTCATGACGGCGGCCATCGTCAGAAAAACGAGGTTTTTTCTCATGTTCGGCTCCTGCCGGCACCTGTCGACACCTATCGACGGGCGCCGACAGGTATCAACAGGCATCGATCCTTATGTGCTTACCCTTCCAGCTTCCAGCCGTTGTGCATCGGCCGGACCAGCAGCGCGTTGGCGAGGTCGTTGTCCACAAAACGTTCGGTCTTCCAGTCCCATTTCAATTTCTGCTGCAGCCGCGCGGCGATGCCCGCGATCATGCCGAGCGTCGAAGCGGTATGCGTGGCGTCGATGCCCGCGAGCGGCTCCTTGCGGCTGCGCATGGCGTCCAGCAGCCCCTGCCAGTGGTCGACCTTCTTGTAGACGACGCGCTCGCCGTCCTTGGTCTTGAGGGTCGTGACGTCGTCCAGCTTGCAGTCCGGCGGCAGCAGGCGCGTGTCCCCTGCTTTCGGACGGAGCTTCAGGAGTTCTTCCGACGAGGCGGAGATCTGGTCGCCGCGGTTGACGTGAACCCAGCCCTTCTCGCCGATGAAGCGCGTGCCGATCGGCTGCTGCTTGTGGTCGGAAAAGACCATGCGCAACCCGCTGGCGAACGTGAAAACGGCCTTCCACGTCTCGATGTTGTCCGCGAAGCCCTTGTTCTTATAATACGTGCCGCTGCACTCGACCTCGAACGACTCCTTTCCGAGCGCCGGCAGGCCCCAGTGCGCGATATCGAGGTGGTGCACACCCCAGTTGGTGGTCCAGCCCTCGCAGTAGTCGTTCAGCAGATACCAATCCGGATAGGCGACGCGGCCGGGGTTGAAAGGTGCGTAGCGCACGGGGCCCTGCCACATCGCCCAGTTGAAGCCCTCCGGCACGGGCTGAGGGTCATACGGTCCCTGATACTTGGGCTGGAAGTTCGGTCCTTCCACCGCAACCTGGACCTCGGAGACCTTGCCGAGATAGCCGTTGAGCGCCAGCTCGGCGCCCTGCCGAAAGTTGCCCAGCGAGCGCTGCCACATGCCGGACTGGAAGACGCGGCTGTTCTTGCGGAGCGCGGCGCGGATCGCGAAGCCGTCGTTGATGCAGACGCCCGTGGGCTTCTCGCACCACATGTCCTTGCCCGCGTTGGCGGCGGCGGTGGCGATCAGCGAGTGCCAGTGATCCTGCGCGGCGATCATCACGGCGTCGATGTCTTTGCGGGCGAGCAGCTCGCGGAAATCCCCGAACGTGGCGCAGCCCTGGTCGCCGTTCTTCTGGTCGACGAGGCCTTTGGCCTTCTGCACGCGGTCGCGCTGCACGTCGCACACCGCGACGACCCGGCAGCCGTCCAGCCCGAGGAAGTTGCGCATATTCAGCGTGCCGCGGTCGCCCACGCCGATGCAGCCGAGCGAAATCCGGTCGTTTGCACCGAAGGCCTTGGCGGGAATGATCTCGGGAAAACCGATCGCCGCCGCGGCAAATGTCGTGCCCTTGAGGAACATGCGCCGATTCACAACGGAACTCATTGGATATTGCCTTTCTTATCTGTGCTTCAGGATGAGGCCAAGACACTGCTTCACATCTTGGTCGATTTGCGGCGAGACGACGTCAAACTCGACGCCGACGTGGCCTTTGAAACCTTGCTTTTTCAGTTCGTCCAGAACGGCGGGGATGTTGCCGACGCCTTGGCCGTAAACCAAGTCGGGACTCCCGTACTTTACCTCTTTGACGTCCTTCAGGTGCACGGAATGGACGCGTCCCTTCACCGCCTGGAGATAGGCGACCGGGTCCATGCCGGAGCGGTAGATGTGCCCCGTGTCCACCGAGAAGCCCATGCGCTCATCGCGACCCTTCATCAGCCCCATCAGATAGGCGGGGTCCCAGTTGCGGTATTGCGGCTTGTCGGGGTTCTTCGCGTGGTTGTGGAAGCAGAGCTGGATGTCGTACTCCTTGACCATGCGCTCGACCAGATCGAAGCGGTCGGCGGGCGGCTCGCCGGTCAGGCCCCGCAGCCCCAGCTTCTTGGCAAAGGCGAAGAGCTTGCGCGTGTCCTCCTCGGTTTTGCCGATGTCACCGAAGTAGGCGTTCACGGCCCGGATGCCGCTCGCCTGCAGTTTCGCTTTAAGGGCCGCAAGGTGCTCGTCCGACAGATTCTGGTTCAGGATCACATCGGGATGCTCCGGGCTGAGCTTCTGCCAGAGGAAGAACTCGATGACCTCGGCGCCGCACGCCTTGGCCTTGTCGATCGCCTCGAACGCCGTGACCTGCCGGAACGAATAGGCGGACACGCCGGCCTCGAACGTATCGGCGTCTGCCGCGGCGGCCAAAGCAAGTCCCGCCGCCAAAACCGCTGTCATTCTCTTCATCGCATCTTTCCTTCTTTTTAGGCTCCAACCGAAGGTCACCGATCGTTCGGCGGCCCGGGAAATGTCACTTTTTGAAAAGCGCCCCGATCGCCGCGAGCGTGCGCTCCACCAACATCTGTCCGCCTTCCGGCCCGACCAAACACGACTGCGGAATGGCGCTGTAACCTTTTCCCGCGAGGGCCCGGGGTGTGGGCAAGTAAAAGCCTTTTTCCACAGGGCTGGCCAACTGGATCAGGACGGTCTGCCCCGCGGGGCTGCGCCCCTGGATCTGCATGCCGTAATCCGTGTACAACTCGAAGGGGTTGGTGGCGACCGCCACGTCGCCGAGCCGCAGCACATGCATTTCCACGGGGTTGACCGTGCCGCCGCTTTTCTGGGCCTCGAAGCGGTCCACGACGCGCTTGTTCCAGCGTTTGCGCCAATAGTCCTGCCCTGCCAGCTTTTCTTTTGCCGCCAGCAGATCGTACGCTTTTTTGGCCTCCGCGTATTCCGGCTCGGTGATCATGCGTTCCGGCAGATCGAAGCGCTCGACGCGGTGGACGAAGGGAACGTCGGCGCGGACATCCGCCTGGACGACATCCCACGTCTCATCGACGGCCTTGACGATCCGGCGGCCCATCTCCTGTGTCCGCGACAGTTTGCGCAGGTCGGCCATGCGGGTTTCGCTCGCCTGACGGAGCATCAGGTGCGGCGACTGGTCGCCGGCCGGCGCGCAGAAACCGAGCACGGTCAGGCCAGCGCCGTGACTCGCCCGCAGCCCTTCCCGCACGTCGTGCCAGAAGTCCGCGCTGATCCGAGGGCCTGCCGGCCCGCGCTCGTCGGTCTGCGCGGAGCAGGCCAGCGTGATCGCGATGGCGACAGGTTTCCGGTTGGCGTCCAGAAAGAACAGGCTGTCCACCGCATGGTCTTCATAGCCCTCGAGTCCGCGGAAGTCCGGACGGTCCGTCTTGCCGTACATCTCCGCGGAACCGTTGGCGTACACCGCGCGGCGGTTCTGGCCGACCACCGCGTGGCCCAGGCCCCATGCCACGGCGCCGGGCTTGCGGTTTTCCCAGGCCTTGACCACGGCCTCGGCCATACGGTCAAACATGAAGGGGACATAGTCCTTGGGCTCGATGGCACCCGCATAGTTGTCGTAAGCCTCCTGGTCGATCGCAGGGGCCTTGTGCGTGTGTGTGGCGGCGAGCAAAAGCTTGTTGATGTCGAAACCCGGAAGTCGTGGCGCGACCAAGTCGCGGAACCGCGCCTGGATGCCCGGGCGGATCACGCACAAGTCGCAGGAGACCAGAATGGCCTGCTCCGCAGGCTTGCCGTCCACGCGCGATTCCAGCGCCAGCACGTTTGCCGTGACGCGGCTGTTGATCCCCGTCGAGATGGGGGCGGTCATGCCGCCCGTCAGCGCGACGGGTCGGTCCGGCGTGATGTCCGCCTGCGTCGCGCCGATCCAGAGCTCCGCGGCAGAGGCCGCGTCGGCCGTCGCGAGGGCGGCAGCCGCCGCCAGAAAACGTAGGCTCAGTCTCATGTTCGACTCCTGTCGGCACCCGTCGACACCTGTCGACTGGAGTCGACGGGCATCGGCAGGCATCGTTCCGTCGGTGCTTACGCCTCCAGCTTCCATCCGTTGTGCATGGGCCGGACCAGCATCGCGTTGGCAAGGTCATTACCGACGAAGCGCTCGGTTTTCCAGTCCCACTTGAGTTTCTGCTGCAAGCGCGCGGCGATGCCCGCGATCATGCCCAGCGTGGAGGCGGTGTGGGTCGCGTCGATGTTGGAGATCGGGTCCTTGCGGCTGCGCACGGCGTCCAACAGCCCCTGCCAGTGGTTGACGTTCTTGTAGCCCACGCGGTCGCCCGCCTTGGCCTTGATGGTGGTCACATCGTCGAAGGACATGCTGTCGGCAGGCAAAAGCCGGACGTCACCCGCTTGAGGCCGGCGTTGGAGCAAGTCGCCGGACGCATCGATCTTGTCGCCGCGGTCGACGTAGACCCAGCCCTTCTCGCCGATGAACTTCGTGCCGGCGGGCTGCTGCGTGCAGTCCGTGAAGACCATGCGCAGTCCGCTCTCGTAGGTGAAGACGGCCTTCCACGTCGCGATGTTGTCGGCGAACCCTTGGTTCATGTAGTAGGTGCCGCTGCATTCGACTTCGAACGACTCCTTGCCGAGCAGCGGACAGCCCCAGTTCGCGATGTCGAGATGGTGGACGCCCCAGTTGCTGGTCCAGCCTTCGCAATAGTCGTTCAGCAGATACCAGTCGGGATAAGCGACGCGGCCGGGGTTGAACGGGCTGAAACGCGCGGGCCCCTGCCACATCTTCCAATCGAATCCGTCAGGCACGGGCTGCGGGTCTAACGAGCCCTTGTAGCCGGGCTGGAAGCTCTTTCCGGGCACGGCCACCTGGACCTCGGTGATCTTGCCGATGTGTCCGTTGAGGGCGAGCTCGCACCCTTGCCGGAAGTTGCCCAGCGAGCGCTGCCACATGCCGGACTGGTAGATGCGCTTGTTTTTGCGGAGCGCCGCGCGGGTGGCGAAGCCGTCGTTGATGCACACGCCCGTGGGCTTCTCGCAGAACATGTCCTTGCCGGCGTTGGCCGCCGCCGTGGCGACGAGCGAATGCCAGTGGTCCTGCGGGGCGATCATCACCGTGTCGATGTCCTTGCGGGCGATGAGGTCGCGGAAGTCGGGGATCATGGCACAGCCCTTGTCGCCGTACCTCGTGTCCGCGAGTTCTTTCGCCCGTTCGCGGCGGTCGCGCTGCACATCGCAGACCGCGACGATGCGGCAGCCGTCCAGGCCGAGGAAATTGCGCATGTTGTCGACGCCGCGGCCGCCGACGCCGATGCAGCCGATCGCGATCTTGTCGTTCGCGCCGAAGGCGGTGGCGGGAATGATCGCCGGGAACCCGATGGCTGCGGCAGCGGCCGCGGAGCCTTTCAGGAACAGGCGACGGTTGATGGCAGGATTCATGTGACTTCTCCCTTTTTGATTTGGTTTGAATCAGTGCTTCGTGGTAATAAGATCGGAAAATGGCGTGGCGCGCACGCCGCGTGTCGCGAGCGCGTCGAACCGTCCGGGGGCTTCTCCGGCCGCCCAGGCGACGCCGCGCAAAAGCCAGAGACGAAAAGCGGGATCATCAAAGGTCCACGAGTAGTGCCCGGGCACGCATCCGAACGCGCGGCCGCGTCCGGCGGCATGGGCCCAAAAGAGCGGCTGCGGCGTGGCCGGCCCGTCGCCGTCCTTTTCGCGTGAGACCGCGAGAACGGCCGTTTGCGTCGTGTCGACGGACGGCGTCGGCGGCCAGTACGGCTCGTCGTTGAGGACAGAAACCTTCGGGAAGTTGCTGCAGACGGGATGTTCGGGAGCGGTCAGCTCTACCCGCAACGCGCCGTGGCGGTAGCGCGTGAATCCGCCGACGCCCGTGAGCGCCGCCACGGCCGGATCGGCTTTCGGCCGGGTCCACGTCGCCGAATGGATGACGACCAGTCCGCCCCCCCGTTCCAGATAGGCGGCGACCTGCTTTTTGCGGGGCTCCGACCAAGGCAGGTAGCAGTACGCCACAATCACATCGGCAGAGGCGAACTGCGCATCCGAGGGCCATCCGGCCGCGCGTTCGACACTCACGCCTGCCGCACCTTCGGCCACGTTCGCGTCCGAGATGGGCGGCCCGTACAGATTGACTTGGCTTGCTGCGGAAGCGGCGCGCCCGCCGAGCAACAGCGCCCAGCGCTCCTGCCACAGCGGATAATCGTGTTCTCCGGGGCCGTGGTCCTTAGGGGTCGCCAGAAGCACGATGCGCAGCGGGCGGCACTCGATCGCGCTCCCGCCGCCGGCAGACGCACCGCCCGGGGTCGCTGCACATATGGCGCAGGCCACCAGGAAAACTGCCGCCACAGGCGCGACCACCCAGACTGGACCGCTTCGTCCCATCCCTTTTGTCCCCCCCTATTTGGACCCGGCGACCGGAACCGGCAGGAATCGACTCGATCCGAGGCGAGTCGGCTCCGGCCGGTTCACGTTTCGATCTTTAGACCAGTTTACTCAAGTGTTCCAGGCTCTTCGCCGCCTGGGTCGGCGTGCCGCACTCGACAGAAAAGACGATATCGCGCGGGCACTTCT
>CAZOIS010000043.1:0-30822 GCA_964579865.1 uncultured Lentisphaeraceae bacterium
CGGGCGCAGCTGGCGTGGCGGCAGGCGAACGGCCTGCTCGATCCGGCCACGCGGGCGTTGGTGATCACCGATCCGGGCGGGCGGCGCGTGGGTTCGCTGGGGGCGACGTTGAACGTGCTGGCGGAGCTGGCGAGAGAGCCCGGCGGCCGGAAGACGGCGGCCGGCGGGGGGACGAAAGAAGCCGGCCTCAGGCCGCGGGCCACCGACCTCGAAGCGGCCTTCAGGAACAAGCGCATCCTGATCTGCCACTCCGGCGGCGACAGCCGCCGCACGCCCGCCTACGCGGCGCAGGGCAAGGTCTTCACGCCGGTGCCGACGGCGGCGGCGAACGGCGCGCCGCTGGCGCTTTTCGACCTCATTTTGCAGACGGTGTCAAACCTGCCCGCGCCCGCGGAGGGCCACGTGCTGGTCACGTCGGGCGACGTGCTGCTGACCTTCGATCACGCGTCGGTCGACTTCGCGCGTCCGGGCATCACGGGCGTGGCGTATTTCGGGTCCGTCGAGCGCGGGTCGCATCACGGCGTGTATGTGCCGGAGGCGTTCCGCGGCAACCCGTTGCGGACCGAGTGCGTGCCGGTGGTCGATTTCCTGCAGAAGCCTTCCGAGGGCGAGGCGCGCGCCTGCGGCGCGGTGGACCCGTTCGGCCACGTGGCGGTGGACACGGGGCTGGTGAGCTTCGACCCCGCGACCTGCGCACGGCTCTTGGCGTTCGCCGGGAAGGGCCTGCTGGCGGAAATCGTCGGCGGAAGCTGTCCGGCGCTCGACCTGTACGAAGAGCTGACCATGGCGGTGGCGCCGCGCTTCGACGAGGCGCGGTATCTCGAACGGTTCGTGACGGGACGCGGACGCGACGCGGCACATGGCCGGCGCATGCGGGCCTTTTACCGCGCGCTGCGCGGCGTGCCGTTCCGCGTGAACATCGTGCCGTACTGCGAGTTTTTCCACATCGGCAGCAGCCGCGAGTTGCTCTCGGGTTTCGCCGGGCTGTCGCGGACGGCGCAGGAGTACCGCTTCGCGAACGGCAGCGGCGCGTGCGTGACCCGCGGCGGCGAGACCGGCCGGGCGTTCATCTTCAACGCGCGGATCGAGTGTCCTCTCAAGACCGGCGCCGCACTGATCGAGGGCGTGCACGCGGCGGGGTGCGAGGCGCTGACGCTCGAGGGCGAGAACATCCTGACGGGCCTGCCGCCGGAAGCCTCCGGAGAGATCCGGCTGCCGAAGGGCGTCGGCCTGGTCTGTCTGCCGATCGGCCACGCGGCGTGGGCGGCGGTGGCCTACGGGCTGGACGACGATTTCAAGACGCCGTTCGGCGGCGCGAAGCCGTGCCGGTTTCTGAACGCGCCGATCGAGGCGTGGCTGGCGCGCAGCGGCGTGCCCGCCTCGCGGCTGTGGCGGGGCGACGAGCAAGACGGGCTGTGGCGCGCGCGCCTGTGGCGCGTGGGGGCGCTTGACGAGGTGCTGGCCGAAGCCGTTGCGATGGGCAACGGGCAACCGGCAACCGGCAACGGGCAGGCGGGGCGGGGGGCACGCCGCTACGGCCTCGCGGAGCTGCTGCCGCGGGTGAACCACGAGCGGCTGCTGGCGGTGCGGCAGGAGATCCGGCGGCAGGTGAATCTGATGAGCGTGGCGGAACGCCTGCTCGGCGACGACGCGCTGCCGGCTGCGACGGTGTGCGCGGAGATCCGCAACCGGGACGAGTCCGCGCGGGTGGTGCGGCAGCTGGTGGCGCTGCTCGAGGGCGAGGCCCTGGACAAGCCCTTGCTGCGGGCGCGGGTGCTGCGCCTGATGGCGATGATCGGACAGCGGGACGAAGGCCGGAAGACGGAGGCCGGGTGGCGGAAAAGGCCGGCACGGGAAGAGGCCGCCTGCTGCCGGTCTGCGGTCGCCGATCCCCAAGCCGCCGCGTTCGCGGCGGTGGCGGAGGCCGTGGCGGTGAGTTTCGAACCCTGCGGCCAGCCGCGCGCCGCCGCGATCCTGCACGACCAGGTGGTGTGGGTCACGACGCCGGTGCGCATCGACTTCGCCGGGGGCTGGTCGGATACGCCTCCGATCTGCACGGAGCGGGGCGGAGCGGTGCTCAACGCGGCGGTGACGCTGAACGGTCTTTATCCGGTCCAGGTGATGGCGAAGCTCAACACCGCGGGCTGCATCCGGCTGTCGAGCATCGATCTGGGCGAACGCAAAGAGATCCGCTCGACGGAGGAGTTGCTGGACCACCGCGACCCGCACGACTGGGCGGCCTTGGCCAAGGCCGCGCTGATCCTCGCGGGGATCGGCCCTTCGCGGCCGGAGGAGCCGCTCGCCCGGTGGCTGAAGACGCTGGGCGGCGGGCTCGACCTGACGATCTTCTCGTCGCTGCCCAAGGGCTCGGGCATGGGCACGAGCTCGATTCTGGGCGCGGCCGTGATCGCCTGCCTCGACCGCGTGCTGGGCGTGCCGTTCAACACGGACCGGCTGGTCCGCATGACCTCGATCCTGGAGCAGCGCATGTGCACCGGCGGCGGCTGGCAGGACCAGGTGGGCGGCATCATGCCGGGCGTCAAACTGATCCGGACCGAGCCGGGGCCGGACCAGACGGTGTCGCTGCGGTGGACGGTTTTCGACATGTCCGAAGGGAGCGAGCTGAAGCGGCGCTGCCTGCTCTATTTCACGGGGCAGAAGCGCATGGCGCGCAATATCTTGCAGAACGTGGTTTCGGGCTATCTGGCGCGGGATCCGCTGGTGCTGCAGACCGTCGAAGACCTCAAGGAAGCCGCGGCGGCGGCCAAGGAGGCGCTGGACGCGCAGGACATCGACGGGTTCGCGCGGGGCGTGGCCCGGTATTGGGAGCTCAAGAAGCGCATCGACCCGGGGTCGACCAACGCGCCGATCGAGGCGCTCCTGCGGTCGGTTGAAAAAGAAACCCAGGCGGCGTTGCTGCCGGGGGCGGGCGGCGGCGGCTTCATTTTCATTATCGCCAAGAGCGCGGCGGCGGCGGAGCGCATACGCCGTGTGTTCGGCGCGAATCCGCCGAACCCGCACGCGCGTTTCTTCGACTTCGACGTGGACCGTCAGGGGCTGAAGGTCACGGTGCTGTAGAAAACTTCTTCCCCTCTCATTCCCGCATGCCGTATTTGCGGATGAGGCGCTGGAGGTAGGCGCGCTCGATGCCGGCCTCGCGCGCGGAGCGGGAGATGTTCTGTTTGTTGCGGGCAAGCAGGTCGTTCAGATACGTCTTCTCGAACTCCTCGATCAGATCGTTCTTGGCGTCCTTGAACGGTTTGTCCGTCACGAAATTGACTTCCGGCTCGTTGTTTTTGCGCCCGGAGCGCAGGTTCCCCAGACTGAGGAAGGCGCTGAGGTCCACGGGGCGCCGCTCGCTGTAGAAGGCCAGCTCGATGAGGTTGCGCAGCTCGCGGACGTTGCCGGGCCACTCGTGGCGTTTGAGGATCTCCATGGTGCGGTCGAAATCGGCGAGCTGGGTGATGGCGTCCTCGCCGTGGAGGTCGACGAGAAAGCGCTTGACCAGCAGGGGGACGTCCTCGCGGCGGCGGCGCAGCGGCGGGAGCTCCAGGTGCACGACGGAGAGCCGGTAGTAGAGGTCTTCGCGGAAACGGCCTTCGTTGACCTCGTTGGCGAGGTTGCGGTTGGTGGCGGAGATGATGCGGACGTTGATCTTGCGGACCTTGTTGCAGCCGACGCGCTTGATCTCGCGCTTTTCGAGGACGCGCAGAAGCTTGGGCTGGAGGTCGGGGGAGAGGTCGCCGATCTCGTCGAGAAAGACCGTGCCGCCGTCGGCGAGTTCAAAGGCGCCCTGGCGATCGGCGTTGGCGCCGGTGAAGGCGCCTTTCACGTGCCCGAAAAGCTCGCTCTCGATCAGCTCCTTCGAGATGGCGGCGCAGTCGATGACGATGAAGGGCTTGTCGCGCCGGGAGGAGTGGTTGTGGATTTCTTCGGCCAGGATCTCCTTGCCCGTGCCGGTCTCGCCCGTGATCATGACGGTGACGTCGGCGGGGGAATAGGTCTCGGCCAGATAGAAGATGCGGCGCATGGGCACGGAGCGTCCCATCATGGCGCCGAAGGCTTCGTTGTGGGAGAGGGGGATGTCGTTGGCCTCCTGCAGCGGGCAGAAAACGATGCGGGTCTTGCCGAGCTGGATCTCAGACCCGGGGGCGAGATGGGCCGACGAGACGCGGACCCCCTGGACGAGGGTGCCGTTGGTGCTGTCGAGGTCGCGGATGAGGTAGCCGGTCTGCTCCACGACGATCTCGCAGTGGCGTTTCGACACGGTCGAGTCCTCGATGGTCAGATCGTTGTGGCTGCCGGACCCGATCGTGAAGGTGTCGCGGTTGACCACAAACTCGCGCCCCTGGAGCGGCCCGCTGATGACGAGGAGCTTGGTGCGGCGGACGCGGAAAATGCTCTCTTGGTTGTCGCCGTCGGCGAGAACGAGGGTTTCTGCGGCGACGTTGTTCGTTCGGTCTTCTGTCATAGTGCGTCCACTATAACGCATGCCTACGGTTGTAGGCAATCGCAAAGATGGAAGGTTTTTACAAAATGACCTTGCCCGAGCGGTTTCCCTCATGGTACGATAAAAAAATGACGGAGTTGTGTCTTTCAGGTGTATTCCCGAATGGAAAAACGCACGGAGAACGGCTCAAAAGAGATGTGTATGAACGGTTTTTTAAGCAGTAAACAGGGAAAGTGCTTGAAAAAAGAGATCGTAACCGCGGTTTACGGGACCGCGGTGTCAATGGTATTTGTTTGTCTTCTGGCGGCGGGCTGCGGGAAGCGCACGGAAGGCAAGGCGACGAAGACGACCGGCTCCGGCTTGGAGCGTGTGGTGACCAACCGGATGCAGGATGCCACCTACCGCAAGGCGCTCGACCAGAACCGGCAGGAGCAGAGTCAGAAAGCTTTCGAGCGCAACGAGATCGTCAAGAAAATGGAGGTCTGCATCTCGCGGGCGCGGGCGACGCTGCCGGCGGGCGCGGATGACAAGGCCGTGAAGGCCGTCCTGGAAAAAGATCCCGAGTGGAAGGTGCTGGAGGCGAAGAACGCGCAAGCGATCGGCGAGATCGAAGAAACCTTGGCGAAAGCCCGGGAAACGATCCGCCAGCGCATGCAGGCCGAGGCGCGGGACGTGAAGGCGGTGGCCGAGGGCCGGGCCGTTGCGGTGGATCCGCAGTCAGCGAAGTAAGGTGCCAGGGGTTGCCCTCAACAAACGATTTACTGTGAGAACAGGAGAATACGCATGAAAACGAGCTGCATGAAGAACGTATTGAAAAAGCTGGCTTTCCCGTTGGTGGCCTGCGGGTTCCTCTGGACGGGGGCTTCGGCGCGGGCGCAGTTGGGCGACATCGTGAGCATCTACTCCGATCAGCCGAACTTCACCTATTCGGCCTCCGGAGACCAGGTCGAGATCAAGATCAAGCTGGACGGCGGCATCGCCAAGAACGGAATTTTTTCTAAACGTGCGGTGACCGGCACCACCCCGTCGGAGTATTTCCCCCCCGAGCTCCGGCTGGTCGTGAACGGCAAGGCGGCGTGGGCGCCTTTGTCCCGGCTCAATGCGTATCAGGTGGCCGCGGGCAATCCGCACTACCGCACGGAAGCGGTCTTCACGTATACGATCAAGCCGGGCGACATGGCCACCCCCCTGCGCATTTTCGGTTCGGCCGGCAGTTCGGGCAGCGGCGCCGCCTTCCAGTTCTATATGAACAACTGGGAGATCTACAACACCGTCACCACCAGCAACGCGGTGTGGCGCCTGAATATGGCCAACACCGGCCTGGAGCCGGGTGTGACCGACTATTACGACGTGGACTTCGCAGGCGCGAACGTGAAACTGCGCACGCTGGAGTTCGATGAGGTCCGGTCGCCCATCACCGTCGCGGCGACGGAGTCGACCTCGTGGCGCGTGTCTTCCGTGAATCCGGTGGCCCCCTCCAATGTGGTCGACTGCGTGGTCTGGACGCCCAGCAATGTCGTGCAGATCGGCACCGTCGCGGGCCAGTCCGCGCTGCCCGTCAATATCCCCGGCGGCGCCACGTATGTGGACTTTCCCATCAAGGGCCTCGTGGAAGGCGAGACCGAAATCTATTTGCAGCGCGCGCAGGACTACGCCAATAACGCGACCGTCGGCGTCACCAACTACATCAAGCGCAAGATCACGGTGACGACCGCCCCCTCGCCGACCGTCTCCATCCGGATGGTCTCGACCGGCACGGACTCGGCGACGCTGAGCGAGTCGGCCGCCGCGAACACCGGCGCGCTGATCGTCGACCTCTCGCAGGCGTTCTCGAACAACGTGTATGTGAGCCTGAACACGCTGCCGTCGGGGCAGAGCAACCTGACGTTCGCCGCGGCGCTGCCCGTGGTGACGATCCCGGCGGGCTCGACCTCCTCCTCCGAGGTCCGCTTCAGCGTTCCGGACGGCACGGTCCTGAGCGAAAGCGCGGGGATCGAGATCGTTCCCTCCGTGACCAACACGGCGGCGGCGTCCTACTATTCGCGCATGAAGTCCGGCTATGTCTATATCGCGAACGTCAACCCTGAAATCGTGAGCCCGCAGACGAACGAAACGTTCACGGTGTCGCAGAACACGCCGTATCCCTTCACCTGGTCGGTCCGCGACGTGAATGCGGACAAGCTGTCGGGCATGACCGTGACATGGAAGTTCGGGACGGATCCCGCCACGAACTTGACCGGCGCCACCGGCACCATCCTGCACACCTTCCCCATTACGCCGGCGGCAAAAGTGTATAAAGTCGAGATCACGGCGACGGACAAGGACGGCGGCCAGTCGGAGATGACCTCGATCTACGTGACGGCGATGCCGCCCACGCCGAGCCCGAGCGTGCGCGTCATTCCTTCCGCCTCCTATCTCGAAACCACGACCAACAATACGGGGTCGCTGACGGTGGTGTTGTCCGAAGCCTATTCGGAGAACGTGTATGTCAAGCTCACGACCGATCCCGCAGTGCAGAACAACCTCATCCTCTCGACAACGAACGCGATCCGCATTCTGAAGGGCGAGCTGACGAACGCGATCCCGGTCACGTTCAGCGTCCCCGACGGCACGGTCTCAAGCGAACAGTACGGCATTGAGATCATCCCGACGGTGACGAACGCAAGCGCGGCGGCCTATTATACCGATCTCGTGTCGGCCCTCGTGACGGTCAAGAACAACCGCCCGGTCGTGGGCAGCCCGGTGGCCGGCAGCTCGGTCGGGCCGATTCCCGCGACGGTGCCCTATACCTTCAACTACACGGTGAAGGATGTCACGGCGGATCTTTCTTCGATGATCGTGAACTGGCGCTTCACCGAAGGCGGCCCGATCTATACGGTGACCGGCGCGGTCGGCTCGGTTGCCTACACCTATATGTCGCAGGGCACCAATACGGTGTGGATGCAGGCCGTGGATAAGGACGGCGGGGTCTCCGACGAGGTGCAGTTCACAGTGTACGTCGGCAAGGCACCGGCCGTCGAGATCATCACGCCGGCCGGCGAACTCTCCGAAAATGCCAACGAGGGCATCCCCGATCAGGTTTATGTGCGGTTGACGACGCCGTACACCTATGCGACGACGGTGACGCTGAACGTCACGCCCGCGAACAGCACGGTGAACGGCACCTTGACGCTGAGCTCCTACACCGTCGTGATTCCGGCGGGACAGACCGAGCGGGCTGTCAACATCAGCAACGTGAAGGACGGCACCGATATCTCGCGCAACTCCGGCTTCATGATCACCCCCGCGGTCGGAACGCAGAACAACGCCGACGCGTTCTTCTCGAACGTCACGCCCGGCTATGTGTTTATCCGCAACGAGAAGCCGGTGATCGATACCCCGGAAGATAAGGATACGACCACGGAGACGGTGGAGTACACGGTCGCGCAGGGCACCGCCTGGACCTACTACTGGGACATCACCGATGTGGCGCTGGATTCGACCTCGACGGTCGGCACCGGCATGAAGGTGACGTGGTACTTCGGCGACGGCGAAGTCTCGCCTGCGCTGTGGGGCCGGTCGGGCTCCGTGTCGCATACCTACACGGCGATCGGCGACCTGACCGTGCGCATGGTGGCGGAGGACAAGGACGGCGGCAAAGACCAGGCCTCCTTCAAGATCCGCGTGGCGCCGGCAAAAGCCGTCAACGTGACGCCGGTCGGACCGGTCCGTGCAGGCGCCTATGCCGGTGCACAGGGACTGGGCAACGGCATCATCCGCTCGTATGACGCGGTCAACCGCGCCATCGAACAGAACGTCTTCTTCTTCAAATACAACCCCAACGTCACCTCGGCCGATCTGGTGGCCGAGCCCTATAAGACCTCCAAGAACGTGGCGGGCGACATCGTCCCGTACACGCTGACGAACTACATCACGCGGGTCAGCGGCATACCGAACGTGTCGGCGTTCGGCACCCCGAACGGCAGCGTCGAGTTCGACAGTTTCTTCTATGTGTGGGTCGGCGCCGATCAGGGGCTGCCCGCCGAAGCGGTGGTGCCGCTCGCGAGCCCGGTGACGTCCGTCACGCTGCCCGCCTCCGCCACGGATGCCACCACCACCGGATCGTCGTCGTCCAGCGTCGAGATCCGTCTGGTGCAGGCGGTCTTCAGCCGCGAGTATCGCGCGACGGACAACATCGGCGACATCAACAACGACGGCATTCCCGATCCGCTGGCGATCCTGTACGGGTTCCCCACGCTTCTGGGCACCGACCTCACGTCGGCGAAAGACTACAACGCCGACCTCGATTACCTGCCGGGTGCGGCCAGCGACGGCGGCGGGCTCATCGGCGGGAACCTGACCACGTGGGCGGCCGTCGGCCGCCCCTTCACCGCGTTCCTCGAGATCCGCGGCTACCATGAGGGCCTGAACAACAAGGACTACGGTTCCGATGACGACTTCGGCCCCGGCGAAGAAGAGGTCACGGCGTATGACATGAGCCCGGAGCGTCCCACCGATCCGACCAAGCTCGATACCGACGGCGACGGATTCCCGGACGGCTGGGAATACTATTTCTGGTACAACGCGGTGGTGAACCATCTGACCGGCCGCCGCTACAACCCGAACGACATCGCCTCGGGGCAGCTCCTCGACTGGCCGGAAATCTATGCCAAGTTCGATCCGATCACGCCGGCCACCGACGCGTTCGACACCCGCGACCTGGATAACGACGGCATCACGGACTTCGAAGAGCTGGTCTCGGGAACCAACCCGATCAACTGGGACAGCGATAACGACGGC
Source organism: uncultured Lentisphaeraceae bacterium (assembly GCA_964579865.1). Lineage (GTDB taxonomy): Bacteria > Verrucomicrobiota > Kiritimatiellia > RFP12 > UBA1067 > DAOPZC01. The sequence goes on from CAZOIS010000043.1 coordinate 9,230, forward strand.
ATGTGCGACGGCTGGGAGATCCTGCGCGGGCTCAACCCGACCGAGCCGCGCGACGCCACCGATGCCGGCATGAACAACCTCGACGGCGACTATATGGCCTATGGCACGGTGCAGGGCGAGTACGTGCCGGTCGTGCTGGATGACGCCACGAACCATTACCTGCGCGTCTCGACCGTCAGCGACCCCGTGCCCGCTTACTACACCTGGTTCAATTACGGCGCCTCCAATGCGCCCATCGCGCTCGGCCGTCCCGTGGATCTGCCGGTCGGCGCGGCGGTGGTCGAGGAAGGCGTGACAAGCCTCGACGTGTTGGTCCTGCACTTCCAGGCGTACCAGGTGCTGGGCTTTGATCCGCGCACGGCCTGGACGCGGTCGGTGAACCCGGCCCAGTTCCCCGACCGGTTCATGAGCCATTTGGCGGGCACCGCCCCGAACACCAAGGCGTTCACGACGCTGGACGAGTATCTGCTGATGAAGTTCATGTCCGAGAACCGCGTGAACGGCGCGGGCGCCACGATCGGCGCCGGCAACGCGGAAAACAAGACACGGGAGTGGAGCGCTTTCTCCACAAACCCGCTGACGCCCGACAGCGACGCGACCGCCTCAAAGGACGACGGCATGCCGGACGGCTGGGAGCTGTATGTGGCGTGCGCGCCGGGATCGCGTGTCTTCGCCATCTCCCCGTGGAATCCCGATGACGGCCGCGACAACAACGACGAAAACTTCAACCCCGTGCTGAACAACCGCCGCGAATTCGCGGGCACGGACTCGTGCGCGGCCTACACCAATGCGGCGCTCTACGCCTCCGGACCTGGACGCGTCACGATCCTCCGTCCCGGCACCGATACGGCGTGGCTCAACAAATTCTGGCCGACCGATCCGTGGAACGCGGATACGGATGGCGATGCGCTGGAAGACGGCGTCGAGTCCGCCACCCAAGTGCCGGTGGCCTTCCTGATGGACGGCGGCTGGTGGACGGTCGGCGATACGACGCTGCAGTATGGCCTGGGCGTCGATAACGGCAAGGCCTGTATCCGCGGCGCGGGCCTCAACCCCTGCACGATGGATACCGACTGGGACGCGCTGACCGACTCGTGGGAGTATGACCACGCGGGCACCAACGCGCTCTCCGGCGTGACCGGCAGGCGATTCGTCGATGACGGCATGGACGGCACGCACGGTCCGGCGAACGACACGTCCTATTCGATCGGCGACGCCTACACGGCGTATGACATGTACGTCACGGGCAGCGGGGCCGTGAACCGCAACATGGACTATGACCGCGACGGCCTGGAGAACTATCAGGAGTACTGGGTCCAGGCGGTGCGTCATTTCCGCTACGACTACACGGAGGCCGATGCCGCCATGGACGGCTCGGACGGCCCGTCGGTGTTCTTCACGCCGATCACGAATCCGTGGGACCTCGCGGTATATGCCTATTGGTGGATGCCGTTCGCGGTGACCCAGGAGATGCTGCTGCCCGTGGGCGTCGGCTATTTCGTCTCGACCGATCCGCGTGAGCCGGATTCCGACTTCGACGGCATGGACGACTACTACGAGATGTTCCATGGCCTGAACCCGATCTTGGGCGATACGACCCACGCGTACGGCGACCGCGTCGCGAGGGCCTATCTGTACACCATCGACTATGGATCCAATGATCCCGGCAACGCCTGGGGCACCGGCCTGCCGATGGACTTCCAACAGTATCCTTGGCTCGCGGGCATGGACGAGGCCGACCCCGATGCGGACGGGCTGCGGAACCTCGAGGAGCAGATCCAGCCGGATACGGCGGCGGCGTCTTGTTCGAACACCGACCCGACGCCGATGTGGATGACCGACCTCAGCAGCACGAACAGCCTGACCGCTCGCTTCTACGGCTGGGGCGGCGAGTTCTTCTGGTTCGGGGCCCTGGCCTTGCAGGACGATTACAAGATGTACTCGTTCGAGATGAACGAAGGCTACGACACCGATAACGACGGCATCTCCGACAAGGCCGAGAAGGTCCAGGCCGCGACGGCATTGTCCGACCCGCAGGATCAGGACGATCCGCTGCGCCGTCAGGCGATGTGGTTCGATGGCGTGCAGTCTGCCGCCCAGACGCTGACGGGCTACTCGTACAACGAGTGGGCGTTTCGCAGCTTCACGGTTGAACTGTGGGTCCGCCCCGAGGACGTGAGCCGCGACCAGGTGCTGATCGAACGCCCGATCGTATACGGGGCGAGCGATCTGAGCACGACGAGCGATGTGGTGCGCGTCAACTTCCGGCTCGGCATCGCGGCGGACGGCCGCGTCTACGGCCTGTTCCAAAACGCCGGCGGGCAAGATGCCCAGACGGGCGTCGTCGAGGCGTACGGACGTAAGTTGACGGCCGGCGTGTGGTGGCATATCGCCGCGAAGATGGACGGTTCGGCGGGCCTGTTCAAGCTGTTCGTGAACGGCAACACCGAACTCTCGGTGCCGACCACCCAGATCCCGGCCAACGGCGTGCTGAACATCCTGTCGGATCCCGACAGCGCGCAGTATCCCACGCCGTATCGGATCACGCTGAATCCGGGCTTGATCGTCTTGGGTGCGTCGAACCTTGATCCCTTCCCCAGCGAGCCGGCCTCGTGGGGCAACTACACCAACTTCTATGCCGGTTATCTCGACGAGGTCCGGGTGTGGGACGGCGCGCGCACCGATAACGAAATCCTCGAAGGCTACACGAAGCGGTTCACCCGCGACGATGTGGATTTGAACCGCGAAGAGATTCAGGCGGCTTTGGCCGAAGGCGGATCGCGCGTCGCGGGTTCTGCCGTGTCGCTGCCCGCCGAGCTGATCTATCACTATACGTTCGATAACCTCTACAGCTCGGACGTGACGAACACCGTCACCCGTGTCCCGCGCGGATTCAACTACTGGACTGCGGCGACGAACCGTCCTGCGGCTTATCAGGTCGGCTGGTGGTCCGAGCTCGCGACGCACAGCCAGGTGTACAACGACTACGGCTATGTGCCGTGGATCGAGAACAGCGTCGAGCATCTCCCGATGACGAACGGGGTGGTGCGGAACTCCGTCTACTGGTCGAACGTTCTGGCCGGCGAGATCCCGACGGATCCCAGCGCGCACGGCTTGACCGAGTACAGCTTCCCGAACAACGGCAATCCGTATGGCCTGAGGTACAACACCAGCCTGCAGGGCTTCTCGACCGAAAGCGCCGGAGAGAAGATCGGCAGCGACCTGTTGCCGTTGGGCAACGCGTGGGCCAAGCAGATCGCGTCGATGTGGGACGACGGCACGCCCAGCGGCGTCTGGGCCGAGACGGGCACGGACGAGGATGCGGACGGCCTGGCCGACTGGTGGGAAAATCTGCACGGCTTGGATCCGGCCAGCAGCGCTGGCGTCAACGGCTGGTACGGTGACGCGGACGGCGACGGCATCATCAACGGCGAAGAGTATCTGCGCGACATCGCCAACGGCTGGCGTGACGGCGACACGATCGTTTCCGGCCCGACGGGCCTGGTGCAGACGGCGGACGTGGATAATGACGGCCTGCCCGACTGGTGGGAAAACATCTTCAATCTCAAGACCAATGACGGCGGCGGCGACAACGGCGCCTTGGGCGATCCCGATCTGGACGGGCTCAGCAATTTCGCCGAGTATTTGCTGGCGGAGGAGCTGGCCTTCAATCCCGCTCTGCGGCCGAACCAGTTCCGGTCGAGCGCGGAGCAGAAGGTGTCGGACTACTTCCTGAAAGAGGGCAAGCTCTATTACGGCCAGATGATGGCGGACCACGACTTCATGGAAGATGATTGGGAGGGGACGTTCGCCCAGAAATATGTCAGCCGGTTCGTCTACGACCCGCACCTTGACAACGACGACGACGGGTGGTCGAACTGGTCCGAGTGCCGTTACTCCAAGTCGGCGGTGAACGTGCGGGCGGATTCCGTCATGACGACCGAGGCGCTTGGCAACATGAAGTACGAGTTCCCGATCCCCTTGATCGAGACCACGCTCCGCTACGACGGCGTGCAGAGTGACGGGAACATCATCATGAACGCCTACTCATCGGCCGCGATGGACGGCCTGCCCGACGCGGTGTTCAAGATGCCGTTCGGCAAGAACACGGCGGCCTCCGCCAAGACGCTGGCGCTCGGCTACTGGGAAAACCGTCTGGCGACGGGCGTGATGAGCCCCGGTTCGGTCCAGCCCGGAACCATCAGCTTCAAGTTCACCGACATGTGGACCGGCATCTCCTCCGGGACGGGCTTCGACTTCGACGGTATCTTGTACGGCGGGACGGTGTCGGGCAACATGCGCAAGGTCGGCACGGTGAACTACCTGACGGGCGAGTTCACGTTCGACATGCGCGAGTACGAAGGACACATTATTCTGTTGTCGGACGAGATCGAGTCGCGCGAAGACTACATCGATTGCGAGATCTCATACATCGAGATGAGCTACTCCGTCAAGCTGGTTGACGGGTGGCCGAAGAAGCTCTACCTCTCGCGCGCCGACACCGGCGCGATCCGCGAGGGCCTGAACCACTTCTTTACCTTCGTGGACTTGGACAACAACGGCACCTGGAGCGCGGGCGAGCCGTGCGGCGTGTCGGACGGCAACGGTGTCGATATCGGGTATGACCGCGTTGATCTGGATCTCGAGCTGACCGACTATACGTCCGGCTATCTGCGCCTGTCGCTGGGCAGCGGGCGGCGTTCGGAGGACGTCTACTTCGGCTACGGCCAGGCGGGCGGCGGCCTCTCCGGCGGCCTCGCGAACCGCGTCCGCGTCCAGCGCAAGTCCGTGGACGGCAAGGCGGCCAAGAAGGTGGTGTTCGACAAGGTGATCGACTCCGACCGCACCTATATCCACGAGGGCGACCTGTTCGACCAGGGCGTGCTGGCTTTGGACTGGGGCATGTCGGACGTCTCGACCACGTGGGACCGGACCACCGTGGTGTACGAGGTGTTCACGGGCGACCGTGCGGAGGCCTCGCTGACCAACAATGCGGTGGCGCTCTTCACGAACACGTTTGATGTCGCGCAGGCGAAAGCGGTGGCCACGGCTCCGATCAACGGCGCGTATGTGTACTCCGCCCGCCCGACGTTCAAGTGGACGGCTCCGGACGGATATCCGGCCTTCGCGATCGAAATCAAGAAGAACTCGTCCACCGGACAGACGGTCTACCAGTCGGGCGCGCTGCAGGTGCCGCCCCGGAACAACCTGGGCGAGTATGTCTGGGAGGCCCCGATCTATGCGGGGTCCCGCCTGCCCTACGGCACGAACAACGTGTTTGAAGTCAACAAGGTGTATGCGTGGCGCGTGACCGCGCTGAACGCCAAGTTCGCGAGCACCGGCGGCACGTGGTCGGACTGGAGGCTGTTCCGCCTCGACGTGAACACCCCGATGGAGTCGTCCGGCTATGGGGCGGTCCGCGCCCGCGTCAAGTACTTCGGTCCGGCGGCCGACTTGTCCAACAAGATCCGGGTGCAGGCGTACCGCAACGCCGCCTTCGCGGGCGAGCCTGAGGCGGAGGTCCCGTTGACGGATGTGAACTCGCTGACGTCGGCGGTGACGCCTGTCGTGAACGCCCAGCTGAAAGGCCTGGCGGCGAGCGATACGGCCGGCAACTATTATGTCCGCGCCTACATCGACCACAACCAGAACAGCAAGCGCGACGTGTGGGAGTCGTGGGGTTATGCCTGCTACTACGGCGTCGCCGGCGATGCCTACGTGCCGCGGCCGGTGCAGGTGACGTACTCGGCGGATATCCCCGTCGTGGATATCGTGATCGAGGACGCCGACTCCGATCAGGACTGGTTCCCGGATGCTTGGGAGTATGAGCAGAACTCGGCATTCCCCGACTTCCTGTCGCGTACGGGGCCGGCGACCGGCACCTCGGGCAGGGCGGAAGTCAATCCCACCCTGAGCGCCGTGGGCCTCAGCATGACCACGCTCTTCACGACGTTGGCTTCGGGCACAACGGATAAGGATGGCGACGGATTGGGCGATCTCGCCGAGCTGCTCTTGGGCACGGATGCCGCGTCCAGCTCGACGGCGAAGGACGGGTACGCCGATGGCGACAAGGTCGCGTTGGGACTCTCGCCGGAGGATACGTTGCGCCTGAGCGTGACGGGCCTCAACCTGGGCGCCGATCTGGCGCCGGTGGTCGAGTGGACGGTGGAAGTGCAGAAGGCGGACGGCACGGACAGCAACACGCTGGGCCTGTTGTCCTCGACGGAGCCGGGAAGCACGGTCTCCTACCAGGTGCTCTACACGCCGTCGCTCGAGAACCCGAATTGGCAACCCGTCCAGAGCGGTACGGTGTCGCTGTCTGGCGTGCAGAGTCTGCGGGATAAGATCACGGCCGTCACTCAGATCGATCCGTCCCTGGGCTTCTTCCGTGTGAAGCTGCTTAAATAGGAACCCGGATCAAGGTTGCGGTGAAGGACATGAAGATGGCGGACCGTGAAACGGGGTCTCTCTTGATGTCCTTCACCCGGACTTCATGCGGTCAAGGGCGATGGGGTCATGGAGGCGGAACCTGCTGGAGCGAACCGTGAACAGGAGTTGAAGGTGCTGAGAATGACACGGTTGATAGAACATCTGCATGGGCGTCTGGCGGTTGTGGCCTGGCTCTCTTTGGCGGCGTTGTCCGCTTCCGCTTTCCGTTCGGAAGAGCGGACGGACACACCGGGCGGCGCCTCGGGTGCGCGAGCGCTTCAGGCCACGGTCTCCCGCGACCGGACGGCAGCCCAGACACAGACGGCCGAAGCGGCGCTTCAGGCCGGTTTTGAGATCGCGTGGCACGAGCGGTTGGGAACGCCCTTGTCCGTACGGGCCGCGGATCTCGGCAAACGGCAGGTGTTCTCTGGCGGCAAGGGCCTGACGCTCCGGAAAGGCGGCGCTTTTGCGGAAGATGCCGTGGCGGTGCTCGACAGCCTCTCGCCCCTCTATGAAATCAAGGATGCGGCGGCTGAGTTCGCCCTCGAAAAAGTCGTGCCGGATGCCAAGGGGTTCCACCATGTACGGCTGTCTCAGCGGTATGGCGGATTGCGCGTGGTCGGCGGCGGGCTGATCGTCCACTTCGACAACGCGGATGCCGCGTATGAGGTGAACGGGCAGTTCATTCCCGATATCGCGGTGTCGACCACGGCAACGGTGTCCGCGTCCGCGGCGATCAAGATCGCGCAGGCGAAGCAGAGCGAGGTCACGGGAAGCCTGGGCGAGCTCGAAGCGCGTCCCGAGCTGGTGGTGTTTGCCCGGAACTGCCCGCCCCGGCTGGCCCATGAGCTGACGTTGCTCGTGCGTGAGAACCGGCAGGTGACTGGGCGCTGGCGCTACTGGGTGGACGCGCAGCAAGGGACTATTCTTTCTTATCACAACGACATCAAGCGGATCGATCCGCCGGTGCTGGGCGAACTGGCGCCCGTGACGGGCAGTGTGTTGCCGCGCGAGGGCGGCGCGGCCAAAGAGATCATCGGCTGGCGCGAGGAGACCGGCAACCATTATCTGTATAACAACGACCTGCACTGGTGCATCCTCAATGCGGCCGAGTCGGGATGGAGCGACGCCGGCACCTTCGCCTACCGCGCCACCAACGACTGGGGCACCTCGGACCGCGCGGAGATTTCGGCCGCAAACAATTTCGATCTGATCCAGAAATATTTTCGCGACGTCCACGCGATCGACAGTTATGACGGGGAGGGTGCCGACGCGTACGTGTTTGTGCATGAAGGCAACAACTATGCCAACGCCTTCTGGAACGGCGTCGCCATGTTTATCGGCGACGGCGACGGCAAGACGGCGGACTGCCTGGCTGTGCTCGACGTGTGCGCCCACGAATATTCCCACGCGGTGACGGAGCGCGCCTGCAATCTCGTGTACGCTTACGAGTCGGGCGCGCTGAACGAATCCTTCTCCGATATCTTCGGCGTGTGCGTCGAGTTTCACGCCCAGGAGGATGACCGCACGAACTATCCCGTTGCCACCCCCGGCAAGGCGGACTGGCTGATGGGTGAAGACTGTTGGCGTTCCTCGCCGGCCTTGCGCGATATGCGGAATCCGGCCAACACCGTGACGGTCGGCGCGGGCGGCGAGCAGCCGACGCGATACAAGGGCACGTATTGGTATAGCGGGGCGGCGGATAACGGCGGCGTTCACCAAAACTCGGGCGTGCAGAATTTTTTCTTCTATCTGCTGTGTGAGGGTGGCTCCGGCACGAATGATTCCTTGTCTTTCGGGTACGATGTGACGGGCATCGGCATCACCAACGCCGAACAGGTGGCGTACCGGGCGCTGTCCGTGTACTTTACCGAGGACACCGACTATTACGGGGCGCGCCAAGCGTGGATCTCGGCCGCGTTGGATCTGAACAAGATGTGGGTCCGGAGCGTGCGGCAGGCTTGGAACGCTGTTTTGGGGCTGCCGCCGCCGCCGATGCTTTCGATCGCTTCGCCGGGTACGTTGCCGACCGGACGGATGGGCTCGACGTACAGCACCACGCTGCTGGCGGCCAACGGCCTGTCGCCGTATGTCTGGCAGCTGCAGCCGGAATCGCCGCTGCAAACGGGGCTCGCTTTCGACAGCGCGACCGGCCGCATCTCGGGGTTGCCGGAAGCGGCGGGTGAGGTTTCCTTCGCGGCGATTGTGACGGACCTGACCGGCGAGTCCGCCACCAACCAGTTCAGCCTGACGATTCTGCCGCCGTTCGCCGCGCCGTACAGCGAAACGTTCGAGTCCGGGGCCGGCCAGCTGTCTAGCGGCTGGATGCAGGAGTTCGTCTCCAACGCGGTGCCGTGGACTTACGTGAACGGGAACGGGGAGGTCGTCCGCAACCCGGCCGCGGCCCACGGCGGCACGAACAACGCGTGTATGCGGGTGACGCTCGCTGCACAGAACAATGGAAAGACGCTGCTGGTCTCGCCGCGCATCGTGTTCGCCGAGCCGTCAAGCCATGCGCAGTTGAGCTTCTGGCACTACATGGCCGAGAAGGACAACATTTTCCAGGACGAACTCAGGGTTTATTACAAGACCACGTACGCGGGCGAGTGGCAACCGCTGGCGACCTATACGCAGTCCGTCAACACTTGGACCCGCCGCACCGTGAGTTTGCCGGAGGCGAGCGCGACCTATTACATCGCGTTCGGCGGCACGGCCAAACTCGGTTACGGCGTGCATGTCGATGACGTGGAGGTGGTGGACGCGTATGTGCCGTTCGCCATCGTGGCGCCCGAGACGCTGCCGAACGCGGAGTTGAGGGAGCCCTACAGCTATGCGCTGTCCGCGCAGGGCGGCATGGAACCCTATACCTACGAGCTGGCCGACGGCACGGCGCTGCCGGTCGGCCTGACGCTCGGCACGAACGGCGTGATCAGCGGCACCGCGACCAATGTGGCCGACCTCGGCGCCCACAGCTTCTCCGTGCTGCTGACGGACGGGCAGAGCAATGCCGTGACCAGGGCGTTTTCGCTGACGGTGGATTTGCCGCGCGTCGAGCTGTTTGTCGAAAACTTCGACAACGGCGGTGCAATGCCGAGCGATTGGAGCCAGGTTTTCCTGACGAACGGCATCGCGTGGGCCTGCCGCGGCGGCGGCGGCAACGGCGACACTTTCCACCAGCCGACCAACGCCTATGAGGGGCTTTATAACGCGGTGCTGTGGGCCGACAATTATTCCAACAACGTGTCCCGGCTCGTGTCGCCCGCGATCAATCTCGGGGCCGCGCCCGTGAATCTCCAGCTCGAGTTCTGGCACTGCATGACCAAACTGGTGACCCAACAGGACGAGCTGCGCGTCTACTATAAAACCTCGGCGTCCGGCACATGGACGCAGCTGGCAAGCTTTACCAGCAATGTGACGTCGTGGACGAGGCGGGTGTTGCCGCTGTCCGTTCCCGCCACCACCACGTTCTATTTGGCTTTTGAGGGAACCGCCCGCTTCGGTCAGGGCGTGTGCGTCGATGCGGTCCGGATCACGGATGCGTCGCTCGAACCGATCATCATGACCACATCGCCCCTGCCGGACGGCACGGTCGGCAGCGAGTACCGCCACACGCTGCAGGCGTTGGGCGGCGTCGCGCCCTACACGTGGGATCTGGTCTCCGGGACCTTGCCCTCTGGACTGGTCTTCAGCGCCGGCGGGGTGTTGAGCGGCATGCCGGAAGTCACGGCGGACGTGTCGCTGGGCGTGCGGGTGACGGATTCGGCCGGCTACGCGGCGACCCGTCTCTTGTCGCTCCACGTGTCGAATATCCAGCGCTTGCCGTACACGCAGACGTTCGAGAGCCGGTCACAAGTGCCGGCGGGGTGGTCGCAGGAAGGCAGCTCGGTGAATTGGACGATTTATAAGGGAAGCAGCTTGGGGGTTCCTGCGGTCGCGCACAGCGGCACCAACAATGCGCTGCTTGTGAAACTGAACAACACCACGTCCAGGACAAAGCTGGTGATGCCGACGCTGAACATGGGCGGCGTGACGAACGCGCAGGTTTCCTTCTGGCTCTGCATGGCCAAGAAGACCTATCAGGACGAACTGACCGTCTGCTACAAAACCAACGCCGCCGATACGGTGTGGACCACCATCACGAACTTCAACCAGTCGATCACGACGTGGACGAAGTTCGTGCTGGACCTGCCCAACGCTTCCTCAACCTATGTCATCGCCTTCGAAGGCGCAGTGAGGTTCGGCTACGGCGTTTGCATCGATGACGTGTCTGTGACGGGCGATTATGCGGCGTCGGCGTATGACCTTTGGAAGGCCGATGTCTTCGGCGCGGACGCGTTGAACGAGGCGATCGCCGGCGACTTGGCTGACCCGGACAACGACGGCATCGTGAACTGGCTCGAATTCGCCATGGCGCTGAATCCCTTGGCCCATGATGCCGGGAGTGCGATGACGGGCGGCGTGACGGCCGGGTACTTGACGCTGTCGCACCGCGAGAACCCGGACGCTTCGGACATCCTTTTCGAGGTAGAGGGGTGCAGTGACCTGTCCTTGCAGGACTGGACCACGGTGGATGTCACCGAGGTATTGCGCGAATACACCAACACGTGGTATTGGGTCACGACCCGCCACGATGTGCCGGTCACAAATGCGCCGCAGCGCTTCCTGCGGCTCAAGGTCACGATGCCCGAGTGAGCCGGTCGGCGTGTCTCGTCACGCGGATCAGAGCACGTGCGGCGTCCGCGTGAGCACTTCGCAGCCGCCGCGCGTCACCAGCACCACGTCTTCGATGCGGATCCCCAGTTTCCCGGGCAGGTAGATGCCCGGCTCGACGGTGAGCACCATGCCGGGCCTGAGCACGGTCTTGCAGGCCGTTGAGAAGCTGGGCGACTCATGGACTTCCAGGCCCAGGCCGTGGCCGAGACTGTGGCCGAAGAAGCGGCCGTATCCCGCCTTCTCGATGTGACCGCGCGCCACGGCGTCGACTTCGCAGCACATGACCCCGGGCCGGATGCTTCGGACGGCCTTGAGATTGGCTTCGCGGACGATGGAGAAGAGCTCGCGGTAGAGCGCCGTGGGCGTGCCGAAGACGGCACAGCGGGTCATGTCCGCACAGTAGCGGTCCAGCTTGAGGCCGAGGTCCACCAGCAGCGGCTGACCCCGCCGGAGCGGGGTGTCGTCGGGCTCATGGTGGCATTCCGCGGCGTTGCGCCCCGCGCACGCGATCGTGTCGAAGGCCTCGCCTTGGCCCAGTCGGTCGGCCTCGCGCCGGACCAGGCTGCGGATCTCCCACTCGCTCATGCCGGGCGCGACCTGCCGCATCACGTTGGCGAAGAGCGCGTCGTTGGCCGCGATGGCGGCCCGCAGCGCCCCCTGTTCGGCCCGCGATTTTACGGCCCGCAAGTCGGCCACCGCGTCGCTGACATCCACCCATTCGGCGTCGGGCAGAGCCGCTTTCAGACGCAGAAAACGCGCGGCGCAGAGGGTTCCCTCGTAGCCGATCCGGCGCCAGCCCGAGCCCATGCCGGCCAAGACCAGCGGCTCTTCGGAGGGGCGCCACAGGGTATGGCTGGGGAGCCAGGGCGCCATGCGTTTCGCCATGGTGAGATAGCGGAAATCGGTGAAGAAAGCCGGGGCGTCCGCAGGCACGGTCAGCAACACGCCGTTCGAGGTCAAAAGGCCGGTGAAGTAGTAGCGGTTGACCTCGCTGATGAGGATCACGGCGTCGAGACGCAGGCGCCTCTGGCAAACCAGCAGCCGTTTGACGCGGGCTTGGAATTCGGGGGCGGGCAGATCGTGTGCGGGACGGCTAGGTGTGTTCATAGAACTTCCGATGCGCCCGGTTGCGCCGGTCCTTGTATCAGCCGGGGCGGATGACCGGCTGGGGCGTCTGGTTGTAGACCTTCGAGCCGGGCGGCACGGAATGGATGAGCCAGACGTTGCCGCCGATGACGGAATCGTGGCCGATCACGGTGTCGCCGCCGAGGATCGTCGCTCCCGCGTAGATCACCACGTTGTCCTCCACGTCGGGGTGGCGCTTCGTACCCTTTACGAGCATTCCGGTCGCCTCGTCCTTGGCGAAGCTGAGCGCGCCGAGCGTGACGCCCTGATAGAGCTTGACGCGCTGGCCGATGCGGCAGGTTTCGCCGATCACCACGCCGGTGCCGTGGTCGATGAAGAAGCCGGGGCCGATGGTGGCGCCGGGGTGGATGTCGATGCCGGTCCTCGAATGCGCGTGCTCGCTCATCACGCGGGGGATGAGCGGGACGCCCTGAGCGTAGAGCGCGTGGGCGATGCGGTGGATGGTGATCGCATAGAGCCCGGGGTAGCTCATGACGATCTCCATGGTGGACATGGCGGCGGGATCGCCCTCGTAGGCGGCCTGGATATCCTGCTGGAGCATGTCGCGGATGGCGGGCAGCCCGTTCAGCAAGGCGGAGACCGCCTTCTGCGCCTTCTGCGCGCAGTCGTTGCAGTCGTCGCATTTAGAACGGCGGCAGGCGTACTCAAAGGCGCGGTGCGTCTGGTCGCGCAGCTTGAGCGCGATGTCGCGCAGCGTGTCTTGCAGGTGGTTGTGGCAGGTTTCGTGGGCGACGGGGGCTTGGCCGTGACAGCCGGGGTAGAGCACGGCCAGCAGCTTCTCAAGCACGGCGATGACCGCGCCTGTGCCGGGCAAGTTGACGTCCCGCTCGGTGTTGGCGACCGGGCAGTTCTTGCAAGGCGAGAGCGCCTCGGTGAGGGCGCTCAGGTTCTCTTCGAGCCATTTCTCCATGGGGGGGTCCTTCCGGTTGTCACACGTCCTTCGCTATCCGCACGATCACCCGGGAGGCGCCCAGGTTTTTCAGCCCCAGCGCCAGCAGGGCTTTCTCGGTGAACCCGCGGCCTTGGCAGATCAGGTCCAAGACCTCGATGTGGTCGTCGCGGCAGAGCGCGAGAAAATCCTTGAGGGTGAACAGATGGATGTTGGGCGTGTTGTACCATTCGAAAGGAATCTGCTTGCCCTTGGGCATGCGGCCTTGGAAGAGCAGTTGGCGGCGGACCTCGAGGCAGGCGAAGTTCGGGAAGGTGATGACCGCCTCGCGGGCGACCCGCAGGATCTGCTGAAGCAGCTCGCGCGGCCGCTTGATGGTCTGCAGGGTTTCGCTGAGAATCGCCACGTCGAAGCTGTTGTTCGGGATCATGGCCAGCCCGTCGTCGATGTCTTCGCGCAGGACGTCGCTGCCCGAGTCGAGGGTGGAAATGACCTGGTCGATGTCGATCTCGACGCCGTTGCCGCTGCTTCCGCGCAGCTGCTTGAGGATGTTCAGCAGCGAACCGTTGCCGCAGCCGAGATCCAGGACGCGGCTGTTCGGGGGGATCAGGTCGACCACCTTCTGGTAATGGCGCAGCTGCCAGCGACGGAACGTACCGACCTCGTTCGTCTCGTCCACCTGCTGTTTCGAATCGGAGGGCATGAAGGCCGCCACCACGCGCTTGAGGTCGCTGATGTGCGTCAGGAAGGCGTCGTGCCCTGCCGCCGCGTCGAGGTGGCAGTAGGAGACCCGCTTCTTTTGGCGCAGGAGCGCGGTGACGAGATCCTCCGACTGCTCGGGCATGAAGAGCCAGTCGCCGCTGAGCGAGACGATCAGCACGCGCGAACTGACGTTGGCAAAGGCCGCGTCGAGGGTCTTGTAGCGCTCGGCGATGTCGTATTCGTCCATCGCCAGCGTGATGTGCAGGTAGGAGTTCGCGTCGAAGCGCTGGATGAATTTCTCGGCCTGGTATTGCAGGTAGCTCTCGACCTGGAAGAACGTGCCGAAATTGCGGTCGATGGCGTTGCGGAAATCGGGGTCGGCCGTCAGCCATTCGGGACGTTTCTCGCGTCCGAATTTGGCCTCCATGAGCTGCTGCGAGAGGTAGGTGATGTGCGCGAGTTTGCGGGCGCTCGAGAGGCCCCGGGTGGGATGGTTCTCGCTGCAGTAGTAGTCGCCCGCGTTCCAGTTCGGGTCCCCGATGATCGCGTGGCGGCCGACGATGTCGAAGGCGAGCGCCTGGGAATTCAGGCTGGCCGCGGAGGCGATCACGAGCGCCTTGTCGAGTTCGCCGGAATAGCGGATCAGCCACTCGAGCACCTGCATGCCGCCAAAGCTGCCGCCCATCACGGCGGCCAGGCGCGTGACGCCGATCTGCCGCAGGAGCAGCCGGTGGACCTCGATGATGTCGCCCACGGTGACCTTGGGAAAGGCGGACCCATACGGCTTGCCCGTGGCGGGATTGACGGAGCAAGGCCCGGTCGTGCCCTTGCAGCCGCCGAGGATGTTCGCGCAAACGACCTGATAGCGGTCCGTGTCGATGCCCTTGCCGGGGCCGATCATGCCCTCCCACCAGCCGCTGGGCTCAATCTCGCCCGGCCTCAGTCCCGCGACGTGCGCGTCGCCGGTGAGCGCATGGCAGATGAAGACCACGTTGTCGTTCGCCGGGGATATGTTGCCGCAGCGCTCATACGTGACTTCGATTTCCGGCAATACGCCTCCCTTCTCAAGCCGAAATCCTCCGGGCGGGAGATCCAGTTTGATGGTTTTCGGCGCGACCGTTCCGACGGTGGGTTCTGTTTGGGTTTCTTTAGGCATGTTCCTTTCGAAAAAACGTTAAAAAGATAGCACGACGCCTGCGCTTCTGCCAGTTTAAACATTACGGGCAAAGCGGGCCGCGGCTTGTGATCGGTCCCGGCGGCTGGTACACTTTCCGCTGCCCCGTTCGGAATCGTGCGGGGGGCGAGGGCGGTCCTCCCGGGAGAAGAAAAGGATGAGTTTTTTTGAGGTGAGCGAGTTGAGGTATGGCGGGTTCGGGCCGGTCTCGTTCGCGATGCAGGCGGGCGAGACGGTCGGCGTGACCGGGCCGTCGGGCTGCGGCAAGACGCGGCTGCTGCGCGCGCTGGCGGACATGGATCCGTGGCAGGGCGAGATCCGGCTCGGAGGGGGACGGCCCGCGGAGATGTCGGCCAGCGCGTGGCGCCGGCGCGTGGCGTATGTGCCCGCCGAGAGCCAGTGGTGGTTCGACGGCGTGGGCGCGCACTTCGCGGCCGCGCCCCAGACGGAGGAGGTGCGCGGGCTGGGGTTGGACCCTGAGGTGCTGTCCTGGCCCGTGGCGCGGCTCTCCAGCGGCGAGAAGCAGCGGCTCGGCCTGCTGCGCACGCTGGCGAACCGTCCGTCCGTGCTTTTGCTGGACGAGCCGACCGCGCACCTCGACGCGGAGCGTTCGCGGGCCTTCGAGGCGCTGGTCAAGCGCCGGTGCGCGGAAGGGATGATGGCGGTATGGGTGGCGCATGATCCGGAGCAGCTCCGGCGCGTGGCGACGCGCGGGTACCGCATGGCGGCGCAGGGCGTGTGGAAGGAGGCGGTGTCATGGGCGTGATCGCGCTGTCGTGGACGGACATCCTCTTGGCCGCGCTGCCGCTGGCCGCGCTGGCGGCGGTCTTCGCGTGGCAGCGGCTGGAGCTGAGCCGCACGATGCTGATCGGTGCGGTGCGGACGTTCGTGCAGCTGGCGCTGGTGGGGGTTGTCCTGAAAGGCGTGTTCCAGAACGCGCATCCGGTCTGGACGGTGGGCTTCTCCTTGGTCATGTTGGCGGCGGGCACGTGGGAAGTGTCGCGGCGGCAGCACCGGCGCTTTGCCGCCGGCTGGACCGTCGGGTTCGCGGTGCTGGGGATGTTCACGGCGGGGTTCACGGTGACGGTCTTCGCGCTGCTGGCGCTGGTCGGGGTGTCGCCGTGGTGGAGTCCGCAATACGCGATCCCGCTTCTGGGCATGATTCTCGGCAACACCATGACGGGTATCGCGCTCGGCATGGACACGCTGACGCAGAGCGCGTGGAAGCAGCGGGCCGTGATCGAAAACCGGCTGGCGCTGGGGCAGACGGCGGCCGAGGCGGTGACGGAATTGCGGCGCGAGAGCGTGCGGACGGCCATGACGCCGATCATCAACTCGCTGGCCGTGTGCGGCGTGGTGAGCCTGCCGGGCATGATGACCGGCCAGATCCTGTCGGGCAGCGATCCGCTGGCGGCGGTGCGGTACCAGATGATGATCATGTACCTGATCGCCACGGGCGCGGGCTTCGGCAGCCTGCTGACGATCCAACTCTGCGTGCGGCGGCTGTTCGACGGACGTGAGCGCTTGCGGCTGGACCGGCTGACCGGATAGGCGGCTTACAGAAATGAAACACTCCCGTAAGCCCGGTGTAATGGTGAGATGGTATTCTGCATCCATGCTTGTGAGAAAACACGGGTGGTGTGCGGCGCTGGTTCTGGGGGCCTCGGTAACGGCCGTTTTCGCGGCCGAGATGCGCCTCGTCCTCAATCCGTACGAGGGCGTGGACTGGGAGAAGGTGACGCAGCATAAGGCCAACCTGCACACGCACACGGTGTCGAGCGGCGGCAAGCTGTTTCTGCACCAGGTGTTCGCCGAATATGCCCGGCGCGGGTACGAGATCCTCGCCATTACGGACCACGACCTGTGTACGCAGTGGGAGAAGGCCGGGCTTGACCCCGTGAAGGAATTCGGCATCCTGCCGGTGATGGGGCAAGAGTACTCCCAAGGCCAGCATGTCAACGGCTTCTTCCTGAACCACGAGACGTCGATGCGCGACACGGCGGCGCTGGCCCGCGAGATCACGACGCGCGGCGGCTTTGCGGTCATCAACCATCCGGGGCGGTATTGGAAGCCGGACGTGAACGGGGCGGTGCCGCCGGAAACGCGCGACGAATACGTGAAGCTGTTGGACGAGAACCCGCTGATTTTGGGAATCGAAGTCGTGAACCGGAACAACCGGAGCCCGCACGATGTGGCGCTGTGGGATGCCCTGCTCGGCGCCGCGATGCCGGCGCGGCCGGTCTGGGGTTTCGCCAACGACGACATGCACGAGCGCAAGCATCTCGGACAGGCCTGGAACATCTTTCTGCTCGAAACTTTAGACGAAGCCGCTTTGCGCCACGCGATGTTGAAAGGGCACTTCTATTTTTCCGCGCGCGAGAACGGCCGCGGGCAGGAGGCGGCCGGCGACCCGCCCGTCATCCAGTCCATCGTCCATGACCCGGCCGCGCAGACGATCACGCTTTCTGCCGCCGCCGACGGCGCGGTCGTGGGCGCCAAGCAGTGTCGCTGGATCGCGGCGGGGCAGACGGTCTGCGAAGGGCCGGTGCTGGCGTACAGCCGCGTGCGCGGCATCGGGCGGTACGTGCGCGCCGAAGTGAAAGGCAAGGGCGGCACAACCTTCTCAAACCCGTTCGGGTTCCGCCTTGCGGAGTGAGCCGTTGCGGGCGGCATAAAAAAACGGGAGGGGCCGCTGGGGCTCCTCCCGTTTTTTGTTCGTACGGTCCCGTCCCGAACAGAGAAGGGCGTTATTTGGTTTTCTTGGCCGAAGCCGCTTTCCCAGCCTCTTCTTCGCCCGTGATCTCGGTCTCGTCTTCGCTCTCCGCCAAGGTGCGGGAGGGCTTGAAATCCTGCTTCGCGAGGTTCCACTTCAGCCACTCGGAGAAGAGGTCGCTGTTGCGGCGACGGGCGATGCCGGAGCGGATCTGGGAACGCATCATCTCTGCGGCGAGCGCGTCGCCGGGCTGGCGGTCTTGGACGTACACGAAAAGCGATTGTACGGCCGAGGCGGGTATCGGCTCGGAGATCTCGCCCTTCTTGAGCGTCATGGCGCCGTAGGCGACCGAGAAGCTGTTGTCGAACTTCTGGTTCTGGATGTCGCTGACCGTGTAGGTGATCGAGGTCGAGACGTTGAGCGCTTTGGCTTTGGCGGCCTCGGCGAAACTCTTGCCCTCGTCGACCCGCTTGCGGAGGTCCGCGCGCAGCTCTTTGGCGTAGCTCTGGAAAGCGTCGCTGCGGGCTTTCGCCATCGCGCGCGGGCGGAGGTCTTTCAGGACGTCTTCATACGCCGGGGTGTGGGCGGGCGAATGCGCGATCGGCTCGATGACGTAGATGAAGCTGTCTCCCTTCACGATGCCGAAGCGGGAGTCCGTCCGGTCGGGGTCGAGCTCGAAAGCGGCGTTGGCGAACTCTTTCGAATTCTCGACCCAGTACAGGGTGTCATCCGCGCCGAAGAGCGGCGACGTCTTGATGGCCGCCTTTTCCTGCGCGGCGGCGATGACGAGCGCGTTGGAGCCGGCGTTGGCGAGCTTGCCGTAGATGTTGAACGTGACGGAGGTGGAGGCGCAATAGCGGGCTTCTTCCATCTGGAGTTCGGCCAGGATTTTGCCGCGAACCTCGGCATACGGGATGGTTTCGGTCGTGTTGTTCGTCGTGCTGCGGCTGAAGGTCTCGGTGTGGCTGTCGTAATATTCCTGCAGGTCTTCTTCGGGCACCGTGACATAGGCCAGGAAGTTGGAGACCGGGATGGCGAAATAGCGCACGGCGACGCGGTCGGGCAACGCGAACGAGGCTTTGTTTTCCTCGTAGTACTTCCGGGTGTC
Source organism: uncultured Lentisphaeraceae bacterium (assembly GCA_964579865.1). Classification (GTDB taxonomy): domain Bacteria; phylum Verrucomicrobiota; class Kiritimatiellia; order RFP12; family UBA1067; genus DAOPZC01. The sequence continues at coordinate 28,104 of CAZOIS010000043.1, forward strand.
CTCGTCCGTCAGGCGCATTTCCACCTGGGCGAAGCGGTTGCTGACGTTGGCCACCTGCACGGTAAAGCGATCGGTCATGGCGGCGAGCTCGTCTTCCATCTCCATGGGCGAGACCCAGGTGGCGGAGTCCACGAGCGCGCCGTTCTTCATCATGGAGAGCTGGTGCGAGACGAGGGACTCGTACATCGCCGGCGTCAGGCCTTGCTCGGCGAGGACACTGCGGTAGCGGTTGATATCGAAGCCGTTGGCGCCCTGGAAGCCGGGCACTTCGCGCAGCGTGTTGCGGATCTCTTCCTTGCCGGAAGCCATGCCGTTCTTCTCGGCGGTCAAACGCGCCGAGATCTGCTCCCAGGCCTTGCGGTCCACGACGCGCGCCGAGGTTTCGTTGTCACGGTTGCGCCCGAAGCCCCGGATGGCCTGAACCGTTTGTTCGAATTGGCTGTAGGGGATCTTCTTGCCGTTGATGACTCCGGCGGTTTGCGTGTCCTGCGGGCTCTGGAAACAAGAATCGACGGCGACGAAAGCGACGGCGATGATGATTGCGAAAAAGCCCCACAGGATGCGGCTGCGGATGAGTCGGTTGAAGTGATAAATGAACACGGTTGATAATCCAAAATAGGTTAACACTCGCGCAAACACTTTTGACAAGAAAAACCGGAGGCTGCGCAGGCCGCCGGTCCTCTGAAGATCAACTCGCCGATGGGATTACTGGGCGTCTTTCTTTTCGGCCGCGGGCTCCGCGTCTTTTTTCTCTTCTTTTTCGGCGGCCCCCTCATCCTTGTTGGCGGGCGTCGTGAGCAACACCGGCAGCTCCTCTTTCTTTTCGGCGTCGGGCTGCTCGACGAGTTCGCCGGTGGCCAGGTTTGCCCGGCCCTCGGCATAGGCGAAACGGTGGCGCGCAATGCCGGTCGGGCTGACCACGAGGGTGGAAATGATCGCCCGCCCGCCGACGGGGGCGTTCTCGCGCCAGATCTTGACGACCGCCTTTGGCGACATGGTGAAATTGACCGGGTCTTCGGCGCCCTTCGAAAGGAGGATCGAGAAATCGCCGGAGACGCTGGTCATGCGGCTGAAGGAGCGGTCGGTGGCCGTTTGAATATTGACCGTGTTCGCGGCGCGCAAGGCGGGGATCTGAAACTGAGGGCCCTCGATGCGGGTGGTGCCGGTAACGGTTCCGGCCTGGAAGGTCTCTCCGTCGGCGTCCGCGGTCAGCGTATAATCGCCTCGGCCCGAGAGGTTCTTGCAGCTCGCGTTCTGGGTCTCGACGCCGAAACTGCCCTCCGGCAGGTTGTCGCGCAGCGAGGTCTTGATCTTGCCGGAGACGAGCCGCACGACGCGGCCGTCGGGGTTCTTTTCGGGGCAGGCGGCGACGACTTCGGAAGAGGGGAATATCTGGACGGTCTCCTGCGCGGAGAAAACGAGGACGGCCGAACCGTCAAGCCCCGTCCGGAAGACGGTGCCGAGCGGATAGGCCTTGTTGTCCTGCGCGGGGGCGAACTGGCCCACGTCCGGATTGTTCACTTCGCAGAGACCTTGGATGTTCATCACGCGCACCAACGGGTCAAAAACTTTGCCTGGCTGGACGGCCTGTTCGGCGGCAGCTGCCGGCTGCTCGGCCGCCGCGGCCGCCGGCTGCGCATCGTCCTGGGCACGGACCGTCACCGCAAAAGCCGCAGCCACCACACATATACTCGCTCGAAAAACGCCTTGATCCATCATGGGGACAGCTCCCTAATTTTCACGCGATTTTATGGACAAACCCTTCATTCCTATTAAAAAAGGATGGTTTATAATAAACCAAGCCTCTCCGATAGTCAATCGAAGCTTAAACGCTTTTACAGAAAATCGTCCCCATTCACGCCGCTTTTGCTTGCCAACCGGAAGCCGACGTGTTTAACTTGAAAGCGATAAACGCGTTGACGATTATGAAGGAGGTGCAGGTATGCATATGACACCTGTTTACTGGCTCTATGTGGGGGTCGCGCTGATCATTTTGGAGGTCATGACGCCCGGTTTGGTGTCGCTTTTCTTTGGCTTGGCCGCCCTGACCGTCGCGCTGACCGCTTGGCTCGTGCCGCTCGGGCAAGCGTGGCAGTGGATCCTGTTCTCGGTTTTCTCGGGCCTCTACATCCTTTTGTTGCGTAAAAGCATGAAAAAGGTCTTCAGCGGCGACCGGGAGGTGTCGGACAACCCGAGCGACGATTTCAGCGGCAAGCTGGCGGTCGTGGTCGAGACGGTCGCGCCGAACAAGCCCGGCCGCGTGGAGTTCTGCGGGACCACCTGGACGGCGGAGGCCGAAACCGAGTTGCCGACAGGGGCCTCCGTGCGCATCCGCAATAAAAAGAACCTCACCCTGAAGGTTGAGGCGGTCTGATTCTTCAACGGGGCACGGCCGGACAACCGCGCCGGACTTCCGAATCAACACAAGGAGCTAGAACATGGGACAGTACATCGCGTTATTCATCGCGTTCGGCGTGGTTTACACCATCCTGAAGTGCGTGCGGATCGTTCCGCAGAAACAGGCGTTCATTGTGGAGCGCCTCGGCAAGTATCACTGCACGCTGGACGCGGGTCTCCACCTGCTGGTCCCCATCATCGACCGCGTTTCGTACAAGCATTCGCTGAAGGAGCAGGCCATCGACGTGCCGCCGCAGCAGTGCATCACGCGCGACAACATCACGGTCGAGGTGGACGGCATCCTCTACCTGCAGGTGATGGA
>CAZOIS010000044.1:0-30418 GCA_964579865.1 uncultured Lentisphaeraceae bacterium
AGCAGGAGGCGATCGCCAAGTCCGAAGGCGAGAAGATGAAGCGCATCAACGAGGCCGCCGGCCGTGCGCAGGAGATCCTCCTGGTGGCGGAGGCCCAGGCCAACGGCATCCGCCAGGTGGCCGCCGCGATCAGCTCCGACGGCGGCCTCGCCGCCGTGAACATGCAGCTCGGGCAGCAGTATTTGAGCGAGTTCGGCAAGCTGGCCAAGACCAACAACACGATGATCATCCCGACGGATCTCGCGAATGTCGCGGGCGTGCTCAAGGCCGCCACGACCGTGATCAAAGATGTGAAGTGAGCCGGTTCGGCAGATCGCGGAGCTTGTCTCACGCGGGGGTGGGGGCGGTGCCGAAAGGCGCCGCCCTCATCGCATCATGACGTAGAAAAGCACGCAGAAGAAGTGACAGACCGTGCCCGCCAGCACGAAAAGGTGCCACACCGCGTGATGGAACGGCATGAGCCGCCACAGGTAGAAGACCGTGCCGAGCGTGTAGAGCCCGCCGCCGACCACCAGCCACGCCAGCCCTGCGGCGGGCAGGGAATCCATCAGCGGCTTGATGGCGATCACGACGATCCAGCCCATGCCGATATAGCCCAGGGTCGAGACGAAGCGCAGCTTGCCGGCCGTGAAAAGCTTGAAGATCACGCCCGCGACCGCCAAGCTCCATACGATGCCGAAGATCGTCCACGCGATGACGGGATGCGTCTGTCGCAGCGTGACCAGCGTGAAAGGCGTGTAGGACCCGGCGATCAGGAAATAGATCGCCATGTGGTCGCAGATCTCCAGGACCTGCTTGGAGCGCTGGTGCGTGACCGCGTGATAGACCGACGAGACGGTGTAGAGCAGGATGATCGTGGCGCCGAAGACCGCGCCGCTGACGATCTTCCACGCCACCTGCGTGCCGCTCTGCGCGCCGAAAACCACCATCAGGGCCAGCATCGCGGCTCCGAAATGGCTTCCAACGGCGTGGATGGCGCTGTGGGCAATCTCTTCCGCAACCGAATAGTTTCGTGGGGTAAAACGCATGGTGTTACCTTTCGGAACGCGGAATCAGCGGGCCGGACGCCCCTCGGAGAGGCGCCCTAGCGGGCCTTACTTTTCTGCCAGATACGCGTTGATGGACGCGGCGGCGCGGCGGCCCTCGCCCATCGCGAGGATGACGGTGGCGGCGCCCAGCACGATGTCGCCGCCCGCGTAGATGCCGTCAATGGACGTCTTGCCGTCCGCGTCCACGATGATGTTCCCGTGTTTGTTGACTTCGAGGCCGGTGGTCGTCTGGCTGATCAGCGGGTTAGAGCCGTTGCCGATCGCCACGATCACGGTGTCCACGTCCATCAGGAATTCGCTGCCCTTGACGGGCACCGGGCTGCGGCGTCCCGAGGCGTCCGGCTCGCCCAGCTCGTAGCGCAGGCATTCGATCTGGGTGACGCAGTCGTTGGCGTCGCCCAAGATGCGCACGGCGTTTTGCAGCATGTGGAAGATCACGCCTTCCTCGCGCGCATGGGCGACCTCTTCTACGCGGGCCGGCATCTCTTTCTCGGTGCGGCGGTAGACTAGGTGGACCTCTTCCGCGCCGAGCCGCAGCGCCATGCGGGCCGCGTCCATGGCGACGTTGCCGCCGCCGAGCACGGCGACCTTCTTGGAGTTGTAGAGCGGCGTGTGGGCGCGGGCGGTATCGTACGCCTTCATCAGGTTCGCGCGCGTCAGGTATTCGTTGGCCGAGAAAACGCCCACGAGGTTCTCGCCCGGGATGTTCATGAACTTGGGCAGGCCCGCGCCGGTGCCGACGAACGCCGCGTCGAACCCGTCTTTGTCGAGCAGGTCTTTGAGCTTGCGCGTACGGCCGATCACGAAGTTGGTCTCCAGCTTGACGCCCATGGCTTCAAGGTTGTCGATCTCGTTCTGCACGATGGCTTTGGGCAGGCGGAACTCGGGGATGCCGTAGATCAGGACGCCGCCGGGCTTGTGGAACGCCTCGAACATCGTCACGTCGTGTCCCTCGCGGCGCACGTCGGCGGCCACGGTGATGCTGGCGGGGCCGCTGCCGACGACCGCGACCCGCTTGCCGGTCGCGGGCTTGATCTTGGGGACGGACTGGCTGCCGCGCTCGCGCTGGAGGTCGGAGACGAAGCGCTCGACGCGGCCGATGGCGACGGCCTTGTCCACATCCTTGAGGGCCTTGCCGAGCGTGCAGGGCGCCTGGCACTGCACCTCCTGCGGGCAGACGCGTCCGCAGACCGCGGGCAGCAGGCTGTTCTCGCGGATGACGGCCACGGCGTCGTCGAAACGGCCCTCAGCGGCGGCCTTGAGGAAATCGGGGATGCGGATCCGCACGGGGCACCCGCTCACGCACGGCGCGTTCTTGCACTGGAGGCAGCGCTTGGCTTCGAGCTGCGCCTGTTCGGCGGTGTAGCCGAGCGCGACCTCGTTCATGTTGTGGCGCCGCACCTCGGGCGCCTGCGAAGGCATCTCCTGGGCGGGGATGGACATGCGGTCTTTGGGGGAAAGGGTTTGGCCGGCAAGCTCCGCCAGCTTGGCGGCTGCGGCGTGCTGAAGGGATTCGGGTGTTGCGTGCATGGGTAGGGTTCAGGGTTGGAGGTTGGGGGAGTGGGGAGGCCGTCCTGCCGGTCAGGTGTGCGAAAGCGCGTTGGCCGCCGCATCGAGTTTACAGTGGTGGTCTTTGTGGTCCGCGTCTTCGCGCGGCTTGTAGGCGCGCAGGCGCTTCATCATGTTGTCGAAGTCCACCAGGTGGCCGTCGAACTCGGGGCCGTCCACGCAGACGAACTTGGTCTTGCCGCCGACCGTGACGCGGCAGCCGCCGCACATGCCTGTGCCGTCGATCATGATCGTGTTGAGCGAGACCACGGTGTGCACGCCGAAGGGGCGGGTCGCCTCCGCGCAGAACTTCATCATGATGGGCGGCCCGGCGACCACGGCCATGTCGGGTTTGGGCGTCCGCCCGCACACCTCTTTCAGGGGCTCGGTCACGAGCGCTTTGCGCCCGCAGGAGCCGTCGTCCGTGACGATGATCAGCTCGTCGGCGATCTTGCGCATCTCTTCCTCCATGATGAGGAGCGAGCGGTTGCGCGCGCCCATGATGAGGGTCACCTTGTTGCCGGCGGCCTTCATGGCTTGGGCGATCGGGTGGAGCGGCGCGACGCCGATGCCGCCGCCCACGCAGACCACGTGGCCGACGTTCTCGATGTGGGTCGGCTGTCCGAGCGGCCCGAGCAGGGCGGCGATGGTGTCCCCGACATTTTTTTCCGCCAGCAGGTGGGTGGTCTTGCCGACCGTCTGGAAAATCAGGTCGATCGTGCCCTTGTCCGGGTCCGCGTCGGCGATCGTGAGGGGGATGCGCTCGCCCACGGACGTGTCGATCTGCAGGATGATGAATTGGCCGGGCTTGCGCTCGCGGGCGATGAGCGGGGCCTCGATCTCCATCCAGAAAACCTCAGCCGAGAGTTGTGTTTTTTTTACGATTTTATTCATGGTCGATGTCGCTTTATCGATGGCGGATTAAAAAACAATAACACGTTTGCCGCAGCCCCGCAAGACGGCGCAAGGGGCGTCGGCTGCGGTCGCCGGCCTCACAGCAAGTCGCGGATCTGGTTGGCCTCGCGGATGAGGGCTTCGAGCTTGCCGGGATCGTTCTCCGCGATGCATTGCCTGAATGTTTGCAGCCGTTCCGAGAAGGCGTCGATCGCCTTGAGGATGTGTTCGCGGTTCTGCCTGAAGATCGGCACCCACATCTCGGGCGCGCTTTTGGCCAAGCGCACGGTGGAGGCGAAACCGCCGCCCGCCAGGCGCGGCACGGCATACCCCGCCTTCTCCTCGCTTTGGACGGCCAGCGAGAGCGCGTAGGCCGCCACGTGCGAGAGGTGCGAGACGTAGGCCGCATGGCGGTCGTGCTGCTCGGAGCTCATGAATTCGAACTTGAGGCCCACGGCGTGGAAGATTTCCAGCGCGGTCTTGCAGGCGTCCGGCGCACTCCATTCGAGGTCGCACAGCAGGACGGTCTTGTCTTTGAAGAGCCCTTCGAGCGCGGCGTCGGGGCCGGCGTTCTCGGTGCCGGCCATGGGGTGTGCCGCCACGTAGCGCTCGCGGTTCGGATGCTGCCGCACGGCCTCGGCGATCTGAAACTTGGTTGAGCCCATGTCGATCACGGTCTGCGTCGGGAGCGCGCCGTCGAGCAGGCGCGGCAGGAGCGCCGCGATGGCGTTGACCGGAATGGCCAGGAGGAGCACCTCGCTCCGCTGCAGCGCCTCTTCAAGGGAGACGATGCGGTCGACGAGCCCGAGCTGCAGGGCTCGGGCGGCGTGTTCCGGCGAAGATTCCACGCCGAGCAGTTCCGAGGCGAGTCCCGCTTTGCGCAGATCTTTCGCGAACGAGCCGCCGATGAGGCCGAGTCCGATGATGCTGAGTTTCATGAGGGGGCTTGGGGTTCGGGGTTGGGGAGGTTCAGAAGACGGGCGGCGTTGTCCCAGAGGATCAGCCGCCGCTCGGTTGGGGTGAATGGCTGGGCGAGAAAGGCGCCGAGCACCTGGGCGGGCACCTGCCACGGCGCGTCGGAGCCGAATACGATCTTGTCCGCGCCGTGGCGGCGGACCATGCGGAGGATCTGCGCTTCGGGCATCCAGAAAAACGTGTGGGAGAGGTCCAGGTAGAGGTTCTTGCCGATCAGCACCGCTTCCGACTCGTCCCACATCTGGAAGCCGCCGAGGTGCGCGGCCACCACCGCGAGGCGCGGGTAGCGCGCGAGCAGCGCGGCGATCGCGGCGGGCGTGGTGTGGAAGGGGGGCGTGAAGACGCGCTCGCCGCCCGCGTGCAGAAAAACGAAGAGGCCCAGATCGGAGCAGGCCTTCCAGACCGGCGTGACGCGCGGATCGTCCAGCGTGAACGTCTGGTATTCGGGATGCAGCTTGACGCCGCGGAAGCCGGCCGCTTGCGCCGCCGCCAGCACGCCGGGAATGTCGGACGTGTCGGGGTGGACCGTGGCGAGGCTGAAAACCGGCCCGCGGTTGTTGGCGGCGGCCCAGGCGTTGATCGAGTCGACCTGGGCCGGTTTTGTCGCGACCGGCAGGTTGAGCGCGCCGCGGATGCCGGACGCCTGGAGGTCGGCAAGCATGCCGTCGACCGTGCCGTCGAAGGCGGGCGGGTTGCCGAAACGCTGGGCGAGAGAGCCGACCGCCTTGCCCGCCAGCTGGTCGGGATAAAGGTGGACGTGAAAATCAAAGACTGGGCAAGGTGCTTGCATAGAAGCCGATATAGTGTAGACGGGACCCCGGGTCTGCGCAAGCGAAAGCTCACTGTGCGCGGGCCCGCGGCGTTGCCGAAGCCGCGAAGCGTCCGGCAGGGCTCGCGCTGTTTTTCCGGCCGCAGGACGGCGCGGGCAGGCGGGGACGCCTGGGTTCCCAAGGCGGGCCCGGGTGAAGGCAGAATCGAACGGGCACGACGAGCCCGCTCAGGCTCCGTCTGCGTGGCCCGATACGTCCCGCGTTACGGTTGATGCGTCCGGCTTCGAATGAGACGTCGTCGCTCAGGGGGACGCCGCGCCAGCTTGGAAAAATGCGCGGCGGTGGCGCTCCGCGAGCGCTTGGAGACGGGCCGCCACAGCGGGGTGGCGGTCGAGCACGCTGACGGTCTCGCGGGGGTCCGCCGCCATGTCGAAAAGGGCGAGCCCGATCTGCCTTTTCTCATACTTTCCGGGCCGTCCGTCGCGCCCCTCGGTGGCCAGCGAGCGGTAGGCGTGCGGCAGGTGGAGTTTCCAGCGGCCGTCGCCGCTGAAGAGGCCGTCGAAGCTGTTGCCCGTGGTGAAGGCATAGTAGTCGTGCGGGTTCGCCGCGCCGGGCCGTCCGGCGATGAGATCCCATACGTCCAGGCCGTCGACCGGCGTCTGCGGCAGCGGCGCGCCGGCCAGGCGCGCGAATGTCGGCAGCAGGTCGATGGTGCAGAGCATCGCGTCCGAGACGGCGCCGGCGGGGATCCGGCCGGGGTAGCGCATGATGCAGGCGCTGCGCGTGCCGCCGTCGAAGCCCGTGCCCTTGGCTTCACGGTAGGGGGTCTGGCCCGCGTGGTTGCCGTAGGAGATCCAGGGCCCGTTGTCCGAGGTGAAGACCACGAGGGTGTTGTCTTCGACGCCCGTTTCCCGCAGGGCGCGCATGATCTCGCCGACCGACCAGTCGATCTCCAGCATGACGTCGCCGTAGAGTCCCGCGCCGGATTTGCCCTTGAAGCGTTCGCCGACGGCGAGCGGCACGTGCGGCATGCTGTGGGGCACGTAGAGGAAGAAAGGCTGGTCTTTTTTGCGTCGGATGAAATCGACGGCGTGCCCGGTGTACCACTGGGTCAGGCGGGTCTGGTCCTCGGGGGTCACGTCGTCGATGACGACCTTGCCGTTCTCCCAGAACTGGAGCGGGAAGGCGTCGAAGTGGCGCGATTCGGGATGGTGGCGCCACATGTCGTTGGAGACCATCAGGCCACAGGACTCGTCGAAGCCGCGCGCCGGGGGGCGCGTGTCGGGCTGGTCGCCGATGTGCCACTTGCCGAAGACGGCGGTGGCGTAGCCTTGCGGCTTGAGCACCTGCGCGATCGTCGGCCATTTCGGGTCCATGCCGCGGGCGCGCGGTCCATGGGCGCCGACGAGCCCGGTGCGCTCGGGATAGCAGCCCGTGAGCAGGGCGCCGCGCGAGGCGGAGCAGATGGCCTGCGGCACGTGGAAGTTGACGAAGCGGCAGCCCTCGGCGGCCAGCTGCCGCACGTTCGGCGTGTCGTACGCGGGCGCGCCGAAGGGCCGGAAGTCCGCGAAGCCGGAGTCGTCGAGAAAGATCACCACGATGTTCGGCGGGCGTGGCGTCCGGCCCAGCGCGGCGCAGGCGGCGGCGCAGCCGGCTGCGGCGCTCAGCCCGGCGGCTTTCAGGAAATCGCGGCGGGAGGAAGAGGTGCGCATGGTTCGTCCTTTCGCGTGGGGTGCGTTACTCAAACTGGGACTTGAACGTTTGGAAAAGCGACTTGAGGGTGGCCACCTCGGCCTCCAGCGCGGCCACGCGCGCTTCGAGCTCCGCCGCGCGCGCGGCTTCGCCCATGACGGCCCGTACGGCGTCGGGAGGGGGCAGCTCGGCCGGGGCGGCCTCGGCGGAGAGGGGCTGGTCGCCCAGCAGGTGGGCGACGCGCGACTCCTTGTGGCCGGGCTGCCGGGGGAGCTCCGCCAGCAGCGGCCCGTCGGGGCGTGAGGCGAGACGGTCGAGTGTGGCCTGCACCTCTTCGAGCGTGTTAAACGGGTGCAGGCGGGCGGCGCGGGCCCGGAGCTCGCCGGCGGTCTGCGCGCCGCGCAGCAGCAGTTCGCAGAGTACGGCCCGCTCGTCGGGCGCAAGCGCGATCCGGCCGGTCAGGCGCTCGCGGTATTTGAGCGCGCGGGCATTGGCGCCTGCGAAGGATTCGATCAGGCGCTTGTCTTGGAGGCTGTAGATGCCGCGCGCGAGGGTCTCCTCGTCAAGCGCGAGCACGGGCGCGCGGTTGTTCTTCTGGTTGCAGGCCGCAAGCAGCGCGTTCAAGGTGAGCGGATAGTATTCGGGGGTGGTGATCTCTTTTTCGATCAGCGAACCGAGGATGCGGGCTTCGAGCGGGGAGAGCTGGAGCGTGGCTGAGTCGGTGTCCATGAGAAACCTCTTCCGTGATGGGCCGGTGATTTTTGGCGGCGGGACGGTTCGGGACGTCGCAGCCGCTTCAGCCGGCCGGTTTCTTTGCGGCGAGCGGGTCGTAGCGGCGGCCGGAATTGCGGCCTTTTTTCCAGAAATCGATGAAGTCTTCCTGAAGCTTGGGCAGGGCGACGCCCTCGAAGGCGGCGGCGGTGGCCGCCTCGGCGTCTTTCGTCGCGGTCAAGGTTTTGAGGTAGGTGCCGATGATCCCGTCGTAGGCGGTGAGCTGCTGCGAAGGGACGCCTTTGCGCAGGAAGTAGACGAGCGCCCAGGCGGTGGTATAGTTGAGCTGGCGCTGCCGGTCGGATCCGCCGTAGAAAGCGGAATAGTCGGCGCGGATGATTTTCGGCAGGAGGCCGGCCGCGGCGTCGAGGTTGTCGAGCAGGTGGCTGACGCGGTTGTCTTCGGGCAATTCGACCCGTCCCTTGGCGTCCACCTCGGCGGGCTCGAAGAAACAGGCGTGGCCTTCGTTGAACCACATGGCGTTTTCGGTCCCACTGGTGGCGTAGAAGAGATACTGGTGGAAGCCCTCGTGGCGGAGGATCTGGAGCGTGTGGTCGCGGTCTTTCCCCTGCGACAAGATGACGAGTTCGCGGCGCATGGGGGCCCAGAGCCCGGTGCTCCACTCGTGTTCCTTGCCGACGTACTGCCGGTATGCCTCGCGCTCTTCGTAGATGCGCACGACGCTCACGTCCGTGGCCGGCTCGAAGGGCGGGACGAGCCGGGCGAAGGCCCCGCGCAGCGCCGGCAGGGTGGTCTGCAGCTCTTTGACGAGCGCCTTGCCGGTGGCGCTGCGGATGTCCGAAAGGAAAATGTACTCGGGCGTTTCGGCGAACCACCAGCCTTTCATGTTGGCGATGCTTTTGCGCGCGGCGTCGCGGCTGGGGTGGTCCGGGATTTCGACCGCCGGGTTTTTGCCGTTGGCCGGCGCGGTCGTGAGGGCTTTCGACTGGACGCCTGAACCCGCGTTCAGGCCGGTCTGGGGCACGGCGGCGACGTTGACGAGAAACTGGGTTTCGAAGTCTTTTCGCACCTTGGTTTTCGGCGTGTTGTCGGCGATTTTGATCACGGCGACAAACCAGTCTGACGGCTCGGTTTGGCCATTGGGCTTCCGGACCTTGGCGCGGAAGGCGTAGACGAGGGTGGCGGATTCCTCGACCGGGACGAAGAGGGCGTGGGTCAGGTTGAAAGAGGTCTTCAGCGGCTCCGGCGTTTGGGGGGTGCAGGCGGCAAAGGCTTGGATCCACGCGCTGAGCGCGTCGGCCTTTTCGGGGGCGAAGGCGAAGGCGGGATCCGCCAAGGCGGCGTCGAAGTCCTCGCGGTTGACGTGTCCGGCCGGGACGGGGGAAGAGACGGCGGGCAGCTGGCGGGTGGGGCGGCCGAGGATCAGGACGTTGTCGTCCTTGTCGCGCCACTGGCCCGCGTGTTGGGTGGCGTACCAGAGCTCGCGGGGGTCATAGAGGTCGCGCTTGGTGCTCTCGCCGTCGCGCGTGAACGTGTAGGTGTAGGTCTTGTGCTGGGCGAGCGGTTCCGGCGCGGAGCCGCCGAGCGTGCGGATGCGAAGTCCGAGATTGGGGTAGTTCTTGTCGGAACGGAACGACGGGGCCGCGGAAAGGGTGAGCGCCGCGAGACATCCGCAGGAGAAGAGCCAAAATCTTTTCCGGAGACAAAGCGCCACGGTGATCATAAAAACATCCTTTCTGATCACCCAGTATAACGGGTTTTTAACACCGCGCAACACGAATGCGGCCGGAAATCCGAAAACCAGGACATTTCACTGAAAGAGCGGGTTCGCGGCTATTTGGCGCTGGCGAGCTGATCGGAGCGCTGGGCGATGTTCTCGAGGTGGCGCACGATGTTCTCGAGCGCGGTGATGACCTCGACGTAGATCATGCCGCGGTCCGGCTTGCACAGGCCGGCCTGCAGGCGGTCGACATGGCCTTTGATGGACTTGCGCGTCATGGCTTTCATTTCCTGCATCACGATCGCGACGGCTTTGTCGACTCCTTTTCCGTCGCGCAAGCTCTCCAGCGTGAGGTCGGCGATGATGCTGGCTTTGTCGACGATGTCTTTCATTTCCCGCAGCGCGCCGTCGGTGAACTTGGTGGTGCTGCTGGACTGCGTGGCCGCGCGGCGGGCGATCAGGAAGGCGAGGTCCGAGATGCGCTCGGCGTCGTTCACGCAGTGCATGAGCACGGGGATGGCCTGCGCCTGGGGCTCGGTGAGCTCCTTGCGCGTGAGCTGCACAAGGTAGTCCATGATCTCGGCCTGCATCTGGTCAACCTCGTCTTCGATCTTTTTGATGCCGTCGACGTCGACCGGCTTTCCGTCGCGGTATCCGCGCAAGACGTCGACGGAGGCGCGCCAGGCCTTTTCGGTCATGTCGGCGAGGGCGTTCATGGCGCAGATGAGCGCGAGGGGCGGCGTGTTGAGCAGATGTTTCTCGAGCCGGACGTTGCCGGTGGGCGCTTTCTTGGCGGGGACCACATGTTCGCAGATCCAGGCGAGCTGCGGGATGAAGAAGGTCAGGACGCAGACGTTGGTGACGTTGAAGAAACTGTGCGCCATGGCGATGTGGCGGCTGAGGTTTTCGCCTTGGAAGACGGCCCCGGCCGTGATGCTGTCGATGAAGTAGAGGAAACAGGGCACGCCGTGGTAAGGAACGTAGAAGAGCGCGACCATGATGCCGGTGCCGATGATGTTGAACATCGAGTGGGCGGCGGCGGTCTGCTTGGCGGTGCGGTTGGTGTTGAGCGCGGCAAGGATGGCCGTGATCGTGGTGCCGATGTTGTCGCCCAGCACGATGGGAAAGACGGTCCAGAAGTTCAGCAGGCCGCAGTTGGCCAAGGCCATGGCGAGGCCGATGGTGGCGGCGCTGCTCTGGACGACCATGGTCGTGAGCGTGCCGATTCCGATCGCGCCGAGCACCGCGCCGATCGGCATCGGCTGGCCGGGCAGCGGCGTGCAGTCGAACATCTGGAAGAACCGGACAAAGCTGGGGAACGCCCCTGCGCTCTTCAGCTCCGAGGCCATGAGGGTCATGCCGAAAAAGAGCAGGCCGAAGCCCAGAATGGTGCGGAAGAGGCCCTGCCAGGCGGCCTTGCGGGCGATAAGGATGCCGATGACGCCCAAGACGATGGCCGGAAGCGCGATGCCGTCCAACTTGAACGAGATGATCTGTCCGGTGACGGTGGTGCCGATGTTCGCGCCGAAGACCACGCCGATGGCCTGGCGCAGCGAAAGCAGTCCGGCGTTCACGAAACCGACGGTCATGACGGTGGTGGCACTGGACGACTGGACCAAGGCGGTGACCACGGTTCCCGCGAAGATGGCGGAAAGGCGGTTCTGCGTGATATAGGCCAACGCGGCTTTCATCTTGTTGCCGGCGATCTGCTGCAGGCCTTCGCTCAGGAGGGTCATGCCGTAAATAAAGAGGGCGATGCCGCAGAAGATGCTGATCAGGACCCCGTAGGTGCACATGGCCATGGCTTTGACGAAAAAGGGCCGGGTGACAAGGCCGTTTTTGGGGTTGGAAACCTCGGCGCGGATCTCATAGATGCCGGTCGCCGCGGGGTCGGTTTTGAGGCCGATCTCGGCCACGCCGTTCGTGTCGGTCCGGACGATCGGGCGGGTGATCCGGCCTTTGCCTCCGGGCTGTGCGGCGAGGGTGAAATAGACGGGCTCATTGACGATCGGATGGCCGTCGACCCCGGTCAGCTTGATGCGCACGGGTTTGGGCAGCGTCTCGCCCGCGGCGACCTCTTGGCTGTCGTTTTCCGCGGTCACGCCGGCGACGAACCGCACCCGCTTGCGGATCTCGGGCGACTCGGTGCAAAAAATGTCAAGGTACTGGTCGCCGAAGGTCTTGCCGAGGGTCACGTCGCAGGAGAAGCCGCCGCCCTGATCGGTGACGCCTTCGGAAGGCGTCGCCTGGATGCCGCTGGAGGCGTCGACCGGAACCACGGCGACCTTCTCGCCGGCCACGGGGTACTGTTCGCCCGCTCCGCCGAGCAGGCCGGGGCAGGCCTTGCTCAGGATCTCCAGACGGATCCCTTTGGGCTGCGTCGCGCCTGACAGGCCGAGCTGCGTCTCGGGCGTGATGAGCGAGATCTTGTCCGGCTCCAGTCCTTTGGGGTCTTTTTTGCAGCCGGCGACGAGAGCCAGCGTCAGAGCGACAGGGAGCAGGTGGCGTAAAGAAGACTTCGGTAGTGTCATGGCAGCCTTCATCGTGATCAAGTGGATCCTGACGTGCGGAAGGTCGCTTCCAGAGCCTGAAACGGTCTAAAAGCGGGTGGATTCTAACACATCGCTCATGAAAAGCACATCCCCCAACTTGAAGTTGGCGGCAAATACTTCGCGGCGGGTGCGATTCGGTTTGGTTAAAGGTGAATCACACCCCTTTGCGGCGTCCCGGATTGCTTTAGCGGGGCGGCCTGCTATGATGGAACGACATGCAGACATCAGGTCCGACAGATCCGGCCGCCGATTATACGCCGTGGCGCGCCGCGAAATTCTACATTCCGCTGCTGATTCAAGCGGCATCCCAGAGCTTGACCTATCCGCTCGTGGCCGCGATCGTCTCGCACGGCAAGAACGGGGTGGTGGATCTGGCGGCGTTCGCGCAGGGGCAGGCCGTGATGTTCATGATCGGCGCGCTGGGCGGCGGCTTGCTGACCACCGGCATGGTGTTCGGGCACGATGCGGAGGGGTTCCGCCAGTTCAAGCGCCTGAATCTTTGGATGTGCGGCATCCTCGCCGTGGTTCAGGCGCTGGCCTGCATCCACCCGTTCGACAAAATCATGTTTCACGGCATCTTGGGGCTTGCGGCGCCCATGGACGAGACGGCCCGCGAGGTGCTATTTTGGAGCATCCCGCTGCAGATCTTCTTCTTCCTGCGCAACCCGGGGCTGGTGGCGCTCTACAACGCCCGCGCCAGCGCCGCCGCCAACTGGGGCACGCTCTGCCGCATCATCTTGACCGCCGCGCTGACCCCGCTTTTCGTGCGTATCGGCTGGGTGGGGCATCTCATGGGAACCTTCGCCATGACGGGGCCCGTATTGGTGGAGTGGCTGCTGGTGCGGTGGATGGCCTCGCCTTACATCCGTAGGCTCGGGCCTGCGGTGGACCAGCCGGCCGGGCTCAAGACCCAGCTGCTTTTCACCGTCCCGCTCTCCTTCGGCGGCGTGTTGCTGGCGATGGCCGGCTTCATGATCGGCGCGTTCATCTCCCGGGCGGCGGAGCCCGCCCGGATGCTGCCGGTCCACTACGTCACGATGGGGGTGGTGAACCCCGTCGGGTTCGCCGCCCTCCGGATGCAGGCGGTGGTTTTGGCGTTTCCCCCGCGGCACAAGGCCGACCATTCGGTCTTCCTGTTCGCGATGGTGGCGGGGCTTCTGCTCGCCTTCTTCCCGCTGGTGGGGCAGATCCCGTCGGTGGCGCAGTGGTATTTCGGCCAGATCCAGAACGTGCCGGCCGGAGATATCCCGTTGGCCATGCGCGCCATGCTGCTGATTTCGGCGTTGCCGATCCTCCAGTCCCTGCGCGGGCATGCCGAAGGCTTGGCCGCGTGGCGCCGCCGACCCAACGCGATTCTGGCGGGGCAGGCGATGAACCTGGCCTCGCTGGTCTGCGTGCTGTTCATCGCGCTGAATTTCAATGCGCCCGGTTATCTGATGGGCGTGATCGCGATCCTCGTGGCCTCGTTTATGACCCTCGTCACGATCCGCATGGGTCTGGTTTGGGCCGAAATGGAGGACACCTTCGGGCGCTCCCCGCGCGGCGTGCGCAGCGCGGAGGGGTGAAGCCTTTTCCCCGGCGAAGAGGCGGCCGGTCGGGGGCGTCAGCGAATGAGCATCGCCGTGCCTTTGCGGAAGACGAACAGGGCTCCCGGCCCGGAAACGAACTCGGGACAGGTCTGCTGGTTGACCAGCCCCGAGACGGCCCGTCCCGCATACGTGACCGTGTCGACCCGTTGCGTCGCGGCATACGACAATTGCAGGCGCGCGCCGCTGGCGACGCTGAGCGCGAGATCCGCGGGCAACGGGATGCCGTCCGGCGCGAGGCCCGTCGCGGGCTCGATGGAGACGCCGTCGATCAGGGCGTTCTGGTCGGTCCCCGGGAACTCTGCGGAGTTGTCGGTCATGCCTTGAAGGCCGAAGCGGTAGGTGCCTGCCTCGGCCACGTGGAAGAGAAACTCGCGGCGCACCAGAGGGTTGTCGTCCACGCGCGTCCAGCCGATCACGTTGGTCGTGCCGTTCTGGGCCAGCCAGGCGCGCACCGGATTGTGGCCGTACGCGTTGCCGTAGGTCAGCGGGCACCGCTGGGCGGCATGGAACACGAGCCGGTAGAGACCGGCGGCCGGAATCTGGATGTCCTGATAGGCGATGCCGGTCTGGACCAAGAGCAGCCGCCGGGTGCCGTCGTAGAAGGCGAGGCCGTAGTCGTTTGACGAGGAGAGGTAGTTGTACGTCGCGTTGTCTTTCGGCTGGACGGCTGTGTTGTAGGCGAACGTCCAGTTGGCGCTGGCCTCGAAGCTGCCGTTCTGGACGATCGTGTTCGTCTGGGGCACGAGCACGAGGTTGTCGACCAGGCCGCCCGACGAAAGCGACTGGCCGGCCAACGCCAGGGTTACCGTTTCGTTGTTGGTGACGCTGAAGGCGGTGGGCCACACGGCGGAAGAGAGGATGCTCGCATTGGTCGCAACCGTGCCGAGCGTGTTTGTGTCGCCCGAGCCGCGCGCGACGGTCGCTTTGACCGACTGCGCGCCGGCGAGATTTCGGCCGTTGAGCTGGCAGGGCCAGTTGCAGAGGTCGGCCTTCAGCCGGTATGTGCCAGCGGGCAGCGTCAGCGAGGTCGAGGCGACGCCGTTGCTGTAGAGGCCAAGCAGGATGCTTCCGTAGGGCGAGGACGGCGTAAAGAACGAATAGGAGGTCGTGTTCGCCATCGTGATGCCGGAGGTGGTGATGCCGTTCGTCGTGCACGTGAACGTCCATCCGGGGGCCAGATTCGAAGTGCTGAACGCGCTCGGATTTCGCGGGTACTCGGTCAGCTCGAAGTCGCCGTTGAAGATGCGCACCGTGTCCGGGTTTGTCTCCGACACGAGCGTCACCTTGACGTCGTCGATCGTCCCCAGCGTGTCTACGCCGAGCACGGTGCGTTTCAAGAGCAGCGTGTGGTCGCCCGCCACCAGCCACGGCAGGCGGAAGGTCTGGCGCACGTAGGGCTGGTTGATCGTCTGGACCGTTGCCACGGCGCTGGTCGTCGCGCCGTCGACGAGGCAGAGGTCGAACTCGTGCCGGTTAGAAAGGATCGAGCGCGCGGAAGTATAGAATGAAAGATCGTAGATGCCGGCGGCGGGGAGCGACAGCGTGGTGGACACCGACGCGTCCTGCTTGAGGGCCAGGACCTGCTGTCCTTCAGGCGCATCGTACGGGCAGGCCCAGTTCAGATTAACGTTGGTGTAGGCCACCGTCCGGTTGAAGATGAAGACCGCGTTGTCGGCGCTGCCGGTCGGGGCGGGGAAACTGGCGGTCCAGCCGTAGTAGGTCTCCCCGTTGGCGATGTTGCGGCGGTAGGTGGTGAGCAGCTCCGCCTCGAACGTCGCGTTGGGCACGCTGCCGGAGGTCGCGGCCACGACCGAGGTGACGACAGAAGGGGGCGCCAGAACCAGCACGCCGCCGTTGACCGACAGGCGCGCCAGGTTCGCCGGCAGGGACGTCACCGTCACGGTGCCTTTGCCCTCTTTGACAATCTGGTCCGGTTCGGCGTCTTGCGTCACGCGTATTACGGTGTTCGACGTGGCCACCCGGCAGCCGGGGGTCAGCGCCAGCGGGACGGGCAGGCGGGCGTCGAGCGCGCCGGCCTGGACGGCGGCCGAGCGGAAGGGGTCCGTGACGGCAGACGTGTCGTCCAGTACCGCCTGGCCGGCACCCAGTTTCTGGAGCGCGCCGTTGCCGTTCAGGCGCAGGGTCAGCTCGCTGTTTGTGCCCACCTCCGCCACGAGCGTGCCGGACGCGCTGGCACAGGCCGCCAGCGGCGCGGGGGCCTTGGCGCCGAGCCATTTTTGCATCAGGTAGGACTGGACACGCAGGCGGTCGGTTTCGGAAAGGCGGTTGGTGAACACGGCTACCTCGCACAGGTAGTCGCCGCCGACGCGCTTGCCGTAGGCCGTGATGCTGCGGTCGTTGAAGAAGTTGGCGGCGTGGGGCAGCTTTGTGGCCATCGCCACTTCCAGCAGCTGCCAGCCGGACTTGGGCGACGTGACGGTGCCGTCGACCCGCTCGCCGTTGACGTACGTACGGCCTTGCCGGACCGCCGTGGTGGAGTACTCGGCCGGATGCCAGATCGTCGAGGTGGGCGTGCCGCCGTTGTATTCGTTGATGTGGAAATCCGGGTCGCCGCCCATGGTTCCGAAGATGTAGCCGTAGGACTGGAACACGCCGTGAATCGCGAAGACGTGGACGATCTTGGTGATGTCCGCGACCGCGTTGGCGGGCGTGGTCCACGTCATCGTGCGGAGCGAGTTGTAGCGGCCGAACCAGACGGAAGGCAGCGTGCCGTCCGTGCCGGCGTTGGCAATCACTTGCGGGGCGACGTTGGTGATGGCGAGGTTGGCCACGGCGCGCACGTAAGTAAAGGGCGCGACGGTGTCGGTCTCGCGCGCGTCCAGCCACGCGTCCACATAGGTGTTGCCGTTCGAGGAGACGGCGACCACATTGGTCGTGGCGTCCACCCAGAAGGCCGCCTGGGTCAGCACGTCCTGCGGGCATGGCGCCGGCGCGACGACGGTGTTCGTGTCGTACTGCACGTGCAGGGCTCCGTTGCGCACGGCGAGCGCTCCGCCGGACTGGACCGTCAGGTTTGAAGTCGCCAGGACGAGCGTGCCGGCACCGGTTTTATTGAGCGTCCCCTCTGAGACCCAGAGCCGGTCCGTCAGATTCGATGTCGCCGCGTCCGCCACAGTCAGGTCGAACGTTTCACGATAGCCGACCCCGAGCGGCGCTGCGCCGGCTTGCTGCGAAAGGCTTCCGAGCAGAAGCATCTGCGCCGACAACACTATTCCCCAACGGCTCCTCCGTGCGGATCGATGCGCCATAAAGCCCCTTTCGTTTTCAATCCTAAGCCCGGATATCGGAAAAAGCTTCTCGAAATCCCTTCTGCAACATTTACGTTCCATGTTACGTAGGCCGAGGTTCGGAGTCAAATCCTAAAGTCTGCCGGACGGAACCCGCTTGATCCTTCTCGCCAAACCATTTACTATAATACTTTTTATGCCGTTGTCGGTATTGCTGAAAAAAATGAAAACTCGGATCTTTTTTTACGTGCAGCGTCTGCCGGTCGTATGTCTTGCCCTTCTGCTTGCGGGAACGGCTGAAGAAATCTTGGCGCAGGGCAGTCTGGTTCCGCCGCCGGGCGAGCCCGGGCCGACCATGAAAACGCTGAACCAGACGGAGCCCCGCACGCCCATCTCGGCTGTGCCCTTCACGATTACGCAGCCGGGCTCCTACTACCTGACCGCCAACCTCGTGACGGCGTCATCCGGCATCATCATTCAGACGAACAGTGTGACGGTCGATCTGATGGGCTTTTCGATCACGGGGGACCGCGGCCCGATCGATCAGGGCGTCTCGATTGAAGGGCAAACCAATGCTCCCTGCCGCAACGTCGTTGTCCGGAACGGATCGCTCCATAATTTCTGCTATGGCGTCGTTCTTGCGAACACCCAAAACAGCCGGATCGAATATCTGGCCGTGGACGGCCTCGATCAGGCCGGGTTCTATCTCGTCGGCAACTACAACGGCATCTGCAGCGGCAACACGATTGCCCATTGCTCAGCCCTCGGAGGTTATCGAGGCGTTGATTTTTTTGCGAACTATGTCGGCCAGTGCAACGGCAACACCGTCCGAGACTGTCTGTTCAAAGGAAACACGAAAGAAGGTCTCGCCTTGGGCGGGCGCGGCGAGTGCAACCGGAACGTGTTCTTGCGCTGTATGGTTCAAGATAACGGCAACTATGGGATTCTATTGCGGGCCGCTTCCGACGGGAGCTGCGGCGGGAACGTCATCGAGCTGTGCAACGTGAGCGGAAACGGCGGTGCCGGTATCCATCTCGACGGTAGCGCGGGGACGGGCGGCGGCAACCGGGTGTCGCAATGCACCGTATATAATAATACGACTTACGGGATCTACTTGTGGAATGTCAGGGCCAACCAGATCGAAAGAAATCTGGTCTCCGGCACCCGCGGCTCGCCGACGTGGGGGATCGCGGTCGTCGGCAGTTCCGGCGGCCCCAATTTGGTGTTGCAGAACACCTCCGTCGGGCATACGGACAACTACAACATCGCGGCCGTCAACACCTACGGCCCGATCGTGACGGAGAGCGGCGCGCTCTCGACGACCAACGGTGCGGCGGGGCTGAGCCCCTGGGCCAACTTTTCAAGGTAGGCCTCGCGTATGTTCACGCGGGCTGTTTGTCAGACAAAAAAGGAGAAACGATGAAAACACGGACCCGTATTCTTTCATCTCTTGGCCTTCTGCTTGCCGGGGCTGTAGGTGAGGGCTTCGCTCAGGGCAGCCTGACGCCGCCTGCGGGTGCGCCCGCGCCGGCGATGCGGACGCTGCAGCAGGTCGAGCCGCGCACGCCGATTTCCACGGCAAACTTTGTCATCACGCAGTCGGGCTCCTATTACCTCACCACCAATCTGACGGCATCGGCAGAAGGCGTCCGCATCGACGCCGATGGCGTCACGCTGGATTTGATGGGCTTTACGTTGAGCGGAAACAAGGGTTCCTACGGGGTCGTGCTCGGGGCCGGCGGCACGCCGGTCAACCATGTGGTCGTGCGTAACGGGACAATCCGGTATTTCGGGTATGGGCTCTATGCCACGGGATGTCAGAGTTGCCGGTTCGAACAGATCTCCATTTACAGTAATGAGACCAGCGGCATCCTGTTGTCCGGCAGTTCGACTAAGGTGTGCGCGAACAATGTCATCCGCGACTGTATGATCGACGGCAATGGAACGTACGGCGGTGTTTTTCTCTATGGAAATGAAGGTGTCTGCAGGGGCAATACGCTTGTCGACTGCATGGTGAATGGCAACAAGAGTACAGGGATCTACCTCAACGGAAACAGCGGGGGTACATGCAACGGGAACACCATCCGTAACTGCACGATTAACGACAATGCTTCCTACGGCATTCACCTAACAAGTGGTGCCGGCAGCCAATGCGAGGGCAATCTGCTGGTCGATTGCACCTTAAGCAGGAACGGGATGAGGGGCCTTTGGCTGAACGGAGCTAACGGCAACCGCGTGGAGGGCAATCACCTCTTCGAACAACTGGGGGCCAACACGTATGGGATCGACAGTGCCGCGTCCTCCCGGAACCTGATCTTCCGCAACACCTGCGTGGGGCAGACGAACAACTTCAGTCTCAGTTCCTCGGACACGTACGGGCCGATCGTGACGGCCAGCGGCGCGCTCTCGACGACGAACGGCGCGGCGGGGCTGAGCCCCTGGGCCAACTTCTCGAGGTGAGCTTATGAAAGTACTGCTGACAACGGCTGCGATGTTCGCCGGGGCGGCCGCATGGGCCGGCACGACGGTCGACCCGGCCGCGCCTTACGCCTACGCGGCGAACGCAGGATGGGTCAACGCATATGGGGACGGCACGAACGGCGCGGTCATCGGCCAGTCGTTCTGCTCGGGTTATCTGTACGGCGCGAACCTCGGCTGGATCTCGCTGGGAGACGGAGCGCCCGTCAACGGCTACGCGTACGCGAACGCGTCCGGCGCAGATTCGGGCGTGAACCACGACGGCGCGGGCAAGCTGCGCGGGCTCGCGTGGAGCGCGAACGCGGGCTGGCTGGTTTTTGAAGACACGGGCGATCCGCGCGTGGATCTCGGCACCGGCGACCTGGGCGGTTACGCGTGGGGCGCGAACCTCGGCTGGATCAGCCTGGACGGCGTCCGCACGACGGTCCTGCGCGCGGGGGCGGACAGCGACGGGGATGGCATTCCCGACCCGTGGGAGTATCAAAAGACAGGCGGGCTGACCGCCTTGGCGGGCGGGACTCACGACGCGGACTCCGACGGCGTCTCCGATCTGTCGGAATACGGCGCGGACACCGATCCGCAGGACGACACCTCGCGGCTGGCCTTCACCGAGCTCTCCCGCTCGGGCTCGACGAACAGCCTGACGTGGACGGTGCGGCAGACGCGTTACTACGATCTCTGGCAGACGCCGGGCCTGGGGGCCGATCCCATCTGGTCGCAGAGCGCCTTGGGCGTGATGGCGCCCGGCGCCGGCGACACGATGACGCGCGACCTCGACACCGCCTCGCCGATCGGGCCCACGCCGCCCGCGCAGTTCTACCGCGTCAAAGCGGTGATCCCGCTCGGCGAGTGACGTGTGCCGGATGCTTGGCTTTGGATAGGGACGCTTTCGGATCGAACCGCGTCCACGCTCATTTCGTGCGACCGGAGAAGGACGTCTCGCCGAAGCAGTAGAAATCGCCCAGCGTCCGCAGGTACATGCGCCCCTCCAGAAACACCGGCGTGGCGAATACGCCGGAGGGCAACCCGTTGACCGCGATGGTCCCAAGCGTCCGGCCTGCCGGGACGATGTAGCCCTTGCCCTTGCGGTCGAAGAGGTAGAGGGCATTCCCGACCGGCGTCGGCGAGGAGTAGAACGGCGCCTTGAAATCGTGCTCCCACAGCACGCGTCCGTCTTTCACGTCGTAGCAGCGCATCAGCCCTTGGTCGGCGACGGCATACAGCAACCCTTCGTGCAAGACAGGCGAGGGCACATAGCCCGCTTTGGCGTCACCGGTCCAGAGCAGATGGCTCCGGGTCACATCGCCTTTGCCGTCGGCGCGGATCGCGAGAAACTTCCGCCCGGGATAACCGCCCGTCGCATAAACCGTGTCGCGGTCGACGACCGGCGTGGCCACACAGGTTCGCGCGGGGCCTTCGCACTCCCACAGCAGATCCCCGGTTTCGGGATCGTATCCGCGCGTGCTCGTGCCGCCGATCAGCAGCAGCTGGTCGCGCCCCGCCACGTGCCTGACTATGGCGGGGGAGTAGCTTTCGATGGCGGAGCGGATGGACCTGCGCCACACCACGTCGCCGGATTGCCGGTGCAGGGCCGTCAGATAACACCCTTTCGGCCCTTCGGCCGGCACGATCACCGCGGACTTGTAGAAACTCGGCGACGCCGAATAGCCCTGGATGGTGTTGTACGGCGCAACCGTCTGCCGCCACAGCACCTTGCCGTCGAGCCCGACCGCCACCGTCACGACCGACGTGCTGCTCTGGTACGGCACGATCACGCGCTCGCCGTCGCAGGCGGGTGTGGCGGAGGCCATCGCGTTGTCGGGATGCATTCTGGGCGGCGGCCCTTTGTAGAGTTCGGTCTGCCACACCGTCTTGCCCGTCGCCCGTTCCAGGCAGAAGAGCCAGACCGACGCCTGGTCCTTGGATTTTTCTCCGGACGTGATGTAGATCCGGTCGCCGACGATGCTGGGCGACGCGTGGCCGACGCCCGGAAGCTTCGTGCGCCACACGACGTTCGTCTCGTCGCTCCATGCCACAGGGGGCTTCTGACCGGCCGGCGCAATGTTGTCGAGATGGGGCCCGCGCCACCAGGGCCAGTCGTTCGCGGTCGTTTTCACGGGCGGGAGCGTGTCCCATCCCGTCTTCGGCGCGACATCCGGAAGCTTGCCTTCCTGCGCGAATCCAGACAGTGCCCCGATCAGAACCAACGCGACCCCGAAATCTTTTCTCACGACGCATTCCCTCCCCGTAACGGATACCCCACGCCAGTCCAGACAGCGTATACCGCTTGTCGCCTCAACGTCCAGCGTTTTTCGGATCCAGAAAAAAGCCGGGGCCGGTTCTGTGCGAACCGGCCCCGGCTTTGAGAGCGAGCCGGACGTTCAGCCTCGCGACGTCCGGCGGCGAGCGCCCGCCATCAGCGCAGCCACAACACCGTGCCCGTCACGTACACCAGATCCACGCGGCCATCGGTGCGGTAGGCGACGTGCCAGTGGCTGTCGGGAAGGTTGGCGGATTTGAATTTCCCGGTCCGCGTGCCCGTGCAAGACAGGATCGTATAGACTTTGTGCCGTTCGAGCGCATCCGGATCAACAAGCTGAAGGTCCAGGTTCGACAGGTCGATGTCGCCCTGGACATCCAGCCGGTCGCAGGCGCCGGCGGCGGTCACGTCCGCCACATAGGTGCCCTTGACGGTGGCGTTTGCAAGGGACAGCGTGTTGGTGCCGATGGCTCCCGGTCCCGCCGGCGAGAAGACGGTTTCAACCGTTCCGTTGATGATCTGTCCTGTCCCGGTGAACACATTGGTGACGGTGTATCCGTTCAGGTCGAGCGTGCCGCCGGCCAAGATGATCGGCGTATTGGGCATCAGCGCCGCCGCCGTGCCGAGCTTGAGCGTGCCCTCCGCGATGGTCGTGGCCCCCGTGTAGGTGTTCGCGCCGGAGAGCGTGAGCGTCCCGGTCCCGAGCTTGGTCAGTCCGCCGCTGGCGTTGGCCGACAGCGTGGCGGTCGCGGCATTATGGACGTTCGTGCCGCCATAGGAGAGGCTTACCGTGGGGGCCGAGGTGTAACCGAACCCGGGGCACGTGACGGTGATGCCGTTCACGAAACCGCTCGCGGCGTCAAACTCCGCGATCGCCGTCGCGCCGCTCCCGCCGCCGCCGGAGATCGTGACCATGGGCGGCCCGATATACCCGCCGCGCGGCGTGATCGAAATGCTGGCCACGCCGTTTCCGGCCGGCGCACGCAATGCCGAGGCGATCGTACAGGCAAAGTTCGTCGTGTCAAACGTTGCGCCGCCCGCATAGATGTTCACGGCGTCCGGCGCATACGCGCCGGTGTTGAAGATGTTGCCCGCCACGCGTGAACGGAACGTGCCGCCATCGAAGTTCACGTAGGCGGTCGAGTTTGTGCGGATGGCGCGCGTGATCTGGTTGGCCGTCAGCACGCCGCCGTTGAGGTTGACCGTCGCGAACATGTTCGAGCGGTTGGCCATATAGATGTTCCCCGCCACATACGCATCGGCGGTGCCCGCCACCGTGAAGTCGGCAAATCCCCGCATCTCGTTGTTTTCGGAGCTTTCGCCCACGTCCAGCGTCGTCGAGCACGCGAACGTGCCGCCGGCCGTGTACACCACGCCGGTGCCGCCGCGGCAGATGCCCAGCTGCCCGTTATAGACGTTGCCCATCTGGAACGAGCCGCCTGTCTGCCTCAGGATGCCGACGCCGGCAGGGCCCACGCCGACTTGGGTGTAGCCGTTATTGGTCATCGTGCCGCTGTTCAGCTCGTAGTAGCCATACCCGTTTTGGCCGATGCGCGGGTCGCTCGCCTGGCCGCCCCAGTTGTGCAGGGTGCCGCCGTTCTGGTAGACCGCGCCCGCGCTGCCGCCGTTGCTGCCGACGACCAGCCTCTGCGTGACCGAGGCGTTGTCTTGGATCGTCAGGATGCCCCGTCCGCTGTTTCCGATGGCGAGCGTCGCCTGGCCCACATTGACCGGATAAAGGAACCCGGCCCAGGAGGAGTTGCCGGCCATGACCATGCGCCCGAACTCGCTGGAGTTGTTGCCGATGTAGGCGGAATTGCTGTGGATGTTCACGTACGTCGGCGCGTCGTTGGTCAGATAGAGAGTCGCGTTTCCGACCGTCATCTGGCCGATGCGGTGGTTGAAATCGCCCTTGAACACGAATTCGCCGCCGTTGACGTAGTTGTTGCCGGGATACGTGTTGAGGCCGGCCACTTTCAGCGCGTTCGTGCCCTGCTTGATCAGGCCCATTGGCTGGCCCAGATTGTACGGGCAGTCCAGGGCCGCCAGGCTGGTGTCAACGCTCAGATACGAATTCGCCGCCAGGAACAGCGACTGCGCATTCAGGTCGCGGATCTCCGCGGCGGTAAAGCCGAAGCTGCCGTCGCTCGCGTGGAGGGCGAGCGTGCCGTTCGCGGCAACGGTGAGCCGCCCGTCGTTGTAACCCGGCAGCGAGCCCGGGCACTTGGCATACAGGATGCCGTTGCTGAGGATGGTCCCGCCGGAATACGTGTTGTTGGTGCCGGTCAGCCACAGCGTCGACGACGTGGTGCCGGTCCTGACCAGACGTCCGGTTCCGGAAACGTCACCGGCAATCGTCCAGTTGACCATGCCGGAACTGCTGTACCCGTACATGAGGGCCGTGCCGTTCAGCGTGACCGGTCCCGCCCAGACGCTGATGTTGGTCGACGAGTTGTTATAGGTCCCGCCTCGGAAGAACGCGCCGTCATTCAAAATGAGCGACCAGGTCGGGGCGAAGGGCGCCAGGTTGTAGAGCTCGAGGCTGGCTCCTCGGTTGACGGTCACCGTATTGCTGGCGTTGCCGCTCATCAGCGCGCCGCTTTCGATGCGGATCAGCCCTTGGTTGATGACCAGGTGGCCGGAGCCCGGATAGATCGGCGCGATGATCGCGACCTCATTGGCGCCGGTCTTCGTGATCGTATGGTCGTTCATCACGATGTACGGCGAGTCATTGCGGATGTCCCAGCGGCTCTTGCCGCCGAAGGTCGTGTCGGCGGACAGGTAGATGCGGTTGATGGCGTTCAGCTGGCCCAGGTTGCCGTTGTTGACGATCGCGCCCGCGCCGTTGACGCCCGCGCCGCCGACCGTGAACTCCTCGCGGTATAAGTAGAGCTGACTTTCGCCCTTCGTGCCGCCGACCGCCGCGTCGCACCCCAAGTCCAGCGTCGCACCGCTGGCGATGTAAACGCCGCTGGCGGTGGAGCCGAACGCGCTGTTCTGGTCCGGCCGCACGATGCCGTTGTTGATGTACAAGGGGCCCGTGAAGCCCGCGTTCGAGCCCAAGAGGTGTAGCTGGTTGGTGCCGCTCTTGACGAGCGTGCCCGCGCCGCTGATCGCGCCGGGCAGGCGCTGCGAAAGAGCCCCGCCGAACTCGAGCGTGCCCTCGCTGATCAGGGTCGCGCCTTGATACGAATTGGAGCCCGTAAGCACGACCGGCCCTAAGCCGAACTTGGACAGGCCCGAAGCCGTGCCGCCATTGTTGGCGATCCCCGGCTTGACGGCGAGTGTCGCGGACGGATTCTGATTCTCCAGCGTCAGCGTGCCGCCCGGGGACAGCGCCATGACCGCGCCTTCGTTGTCGTTTTCGCCGATCGTCAGCGACGCCTTGCCCGCGCCGATCATCAGGCGCGAGGCCTGCAGCGTCCGGTTGGTTTCGCCTTCGACGACTCTCACGACCGTCGAGGTGTCAGCCCACTCCTGCCGCACCTCGAGGATGCGGTTGGTCCAGACGGACTCCAAGGTGATCCAATCCTGCAGGCCCGCCATGTTGATCACCGCCGAGGCGTCCGCGTTATTCGGGATCACCGAGTTTGCGGTGCCGCCCAATGCCGCCACGCCGATTTCGGCGCCGGAGCCCTTGTAGACGCCCAACGCGGAGCTGTACATCGCAAGGTTGGTGCCGTTGATGAAGGCCCAGGGGCCGATCATGCCGTCCGCCTGGCCGGTGATGAAAATGCGGTTCTGGTCGCTCTCGCCGAGCTCTTCGCCGACGAAGTTGACCGTGCCGCCCGCACAGGCGATCGAGGTGAAGGTCAGCGCCGATGTCTGACCGGTTGCGGCTTTCGACGCGGCCACGGTGTTGCTGCCCGCAGCGATGGTGAGCGCGCCCGCAGACTCGCTGTAGCTGGCCGCGCCGGCATCGTGGCTGAAGCACAACGCGCCGCCCGCCAGCGTAAGGGGCATGGTGCCGAGACGGTTGGCGTTGTTGGCGAGCGCGGTGTTCTCCAGCCTGAGCAGGCCGTTGCTGAGCACCGTGATGCCCGTGGCGGAAGGAATCGCGCCGCCCGCTCCGGCGAGCGCGGTCTCGCCCGGGCCCGCGATGGTCAGCGCTTGAGCGCCGGAGAAGGTGCCGGTGAGCGTCAGCTTACCGCCCGCCTGCTTCGATGCGATCTGGGTCGTGCCGGCCAACGCGATTGCGCACGGGACGGTGTTGCTGCCGGACAGACTCACCAGCGCACCGCTCACGGCGCCATGCCGCGAGTTGCCCGTGCCGTTCAGGTTCAAGGCGATCCGGTTGTTCGGGTCATAAATCCCGGCGCCGTCCAAAGCCAGCGTGCTGCCGGATCCGACCGTTGCGGTGCGCGTCGCGCTTGGCGTGCCCAGCGCCTGAGGGTGGCCCAAGATCACGGACCCCACAGAACCCGCCACCGACAGAGCCCCGTCGAACGTGTTGGCGCCGTCGAGCCGCAGGATGCCGCCGCCGGCCTTGGTGATGCCCACGCCGGCCGCGCCGCTGATCGCCGCGTCGATGACCATGTCGTAATTCGTGTGGACGCCGGTGTTGATCGTCAACGTGCGCGTTGTGCCGCCCAGCGCCAATTTCCCGCTGAGCAGAGCCCGGCCCGTTGCGGCGGCGTTAAAGGTGACGTTGCCGCCGAGCGTCAAGGTGCCCGTGCCGCTATCGATACGGGTCAGCAGGTCGGGTGCCGGGTTGACGGTCAGCGCGGCGACGGTCAGGTTGCCGCCGCCGGCCGTGTTCAGGATGTTGGTGGTTTCGCCCGTTGCGCCGGACGCCGCGACGGTGACCGCGCCGAGGGTGTCGCTCGCGCCGTTGAAGTCCAGCTGCGCCCCGCCGTTGAGCGTCACCGCGCCGGTTCCGATCAGGTCGGGGTTCGCGCTGGCGGCGGCGTACCGCACCACGCCGCCGTTGTTAATGACGAGTGCGCCGTTGGCGATGGCGTTGACGCCGATGACCCCGTTGGTTTTCGCCAGAACGAGCGTGCCGGCATTCACCGTCGTCGTGCCCGAGAAGGTGTTGGTGCCTTTGCCGCTGAGGGTCAGGATGCCGGTGCCGTTCTTGACCAGCGCTTTCGCGCCGGTCGCGATCACGCCGCCGAGCTCCGTGTCGCCGTCGCCGTTGACATACAGGTCCTGCGTGCCGTTGATGGTGCCCGCGAGGGTCAATTTGTCGCCCGTCTGGAGCGACGCGATGTAGACCGGGTTCGTCAGCAGCGTCACCGGGCAGGAAACGGTGCTGCTGCCCGACCAGTTGGCCAACGCGCCGCGGACGGGGCCGACCAGCGAATCGCCCGCGCCGTTGAGGAACAGATTCGTATAGTTGGCGGGAAACGCGGTGTCGCCGTCCAGGGCCAGCGTGCCCCCGTTGCCGATGAAGAGGGTCCGGCCAACCGTCGGTGCGCCCAGCGCCAGCGCGTTGCCGAGGAGGAGCGTGCCGCCGCCGTCGTAAATCAACAGGCTGCCGTCAAAGGTGTTGGCGCCGCTCAGCTTCAGGACGCCTGCACCACTCTTGAGGATGCCGTTCCCGATACTGCCGCCGAGCGTCGCCGTAATGGCCATGTCCACGGCGGCCCCCGGGGCGGCGCTGTTGTTGACCGTGAAAGTCCGCGTGCCGCCGTTGAGGCTCAGCGCGCCGGCGATCGTCGCGGTGTCGGGATCGTTGACCGCGTTGAAGGTCACGTTGCCGCCGAGCTTGAGCGAGCCGGTTCCCGTGCCTGTGTCGACGTAGGTCGACGAGCCGCGCGGTCCGCCGCCCATCGTCAGCGAGGCGGCCGTGAGGCTGCCGCTGGCGGCGGAGTTGGTGACCCCGCCAGAGAAGATGGTGAGCGCGCCCAAGGTGTCCGTGTCTCCGGCGAAATCCAGTTGGCCGGCATTCAGAATGTTCACCGCGTTAGCGGCCAGGTCACCGCCGTTGCCCGCCGCGTAGCGGACCGTGCCGGCGTTGATCGTCAGGGCGCCCGCGAACGTGTTCGCGGCGCCCAGCACCAGCGTGCCTGCGCCATCCTTCTCGACCAGTCCCGCGCCGTTGGCGATCGGGACGTTCACGGTGAGTGTCCTGCCGGCTTCGGCACCTAAGAACAGCGTGCCGTTGGCCTCGCGCGTGAGCGTGCCGGTGCTGGTGCCGCTGCGCGTGAGCGCGAAATCGTCCGAGCCCGTCAGCGAGAGACGTCCGGACGTCAGCGTCAGGCTGTTGGCGCCGGAGCTGCCGAGGTTGACGACATTTCCCGCGCCCGGATTGTCGATCCAGAGCGAGTTCACCGACCGGGCGGCATTCAGGGGCTGATGGAGATTTGCCGCCGTGTATTTGGTGTCCAGCCCGGTCTGGTCGAGTGTCCCGTTGAACTCCGTCCCTTCGGCCAGCGAGAAGGCGCGGACGCCCGTGCCCAAATCGTAGTAGGCCGGCGCGCCGCCGACCGTGGCGAAGCCGAGCAGGCCGGCGCCCAGCCCATTGAAGAAGACGCGCGGGTTGTCTCCGGACGTTCCGAGCGTACCGCTCGAAGCCGTGAAGTTCACTGTGCCGTTCACGGGCACCGCCGCGTCGAAGACGACCTCGGCGGACGAGCCCGCGCCCGCGCCGTTGACGACGTCGATCGTCGCCGCGCCGCTGTTGAACACCGCCGCGCCGAGCGTTTCGCCGGAGGCCTCGCCGCTCTTGCCGACGAACCGGAAGATGCCGCCTTGGAAGGTGATGCCCGACGACACGCCTGCCAAGCGGTCAGGGTTGTTGACGGTCGAGTTGTCGAGTAAAAGCGTGCCGCTGCCGCTGAGGGTGAAGGCGGCCGTGCCCGCCGGGGTTGCCATCGTGCCGTCGCCGCTGAGCGCCAGAATGCCGTTGTTGACCGCGAACATGCCCGTATAGGGATGTCCGGCAGCGGTGACGTCCAGACGCCCCGTGCCGGTTTTGGTCAACAGCGCCGTGCCCAGAGAGTTCGTCAGCAGGCCGGAGAACACGGTGTTCGTGTTGTTGCCCCCTACGGTCAAGGCGGTGCTCTGGAGATTGACCAGACCTGATCCGGCCAGCGAGCCGATGATTTCGGTGCCGCCCACGAGGAGCGTGCCGTCGACCGTGACGGCCGTGTCGTCGGGAAGGGTGTGGGACGCGTTGTTCAGCGTGGCGCCGGGGATGACGGTGATGCGGCTGCCGGGCAGAGCGGTGTTGAGGCCGAACGCGGAGTTGAACTGCACGGTGCCCAGTTTCGGCAACAGAACGCGGTCGAGCACGTTGGTGGCGCCGATGGTGAGCGCGTTTCCGCCGAGCGATATGCGCTGCGTCACGTACAGCGTGGTGTTGGAGGTGGCGGCGATCGTGCCGCCGTTCGGGCCGATGGCCAGGACGCCGTTGGCGGCCGACGCAAATGAGCGGCTCGCGTAGTCGTTGACCAGCATGCCGCCCGCGCCCGTGGACGCGTCGCGGTTCAGCGTCATGACGGTGGTGCCCGCCACGAGCGGGTTCGCATGGCGCCGGTCGCCGCCGAAGACCTCGTAGATCGGCGACTTGTCGCCCAAATAGGCGTCGAGCATGTCGACAGGCGAACCGTAGTAGTCCGCGTTGAGACGCACGAGCTGTCCCGCCGGAAGCGTGTCGGCGATGGCGTTCGCCTGCGGCCCGGTAAAGCCCATCGGCGTAGAAATCTCGAGAATCGAGCCGTCCTCGAAGGTCACCGCGCCGGAGCCGGTCAGGCCGCCGGGGTTGCTGGCCTGGAACCGTCCGCCCGCCTTGACCGTCACCTGGCCGTTGACGCCTGCAGGCGCCGTCGTCCAGAACGTCAGCGAGCCGCCGTCTTCAATCTGCGCGTCGGCGACGCCGGTGCCGCTGCCCATGGCGTTGTTCTTGTTCATGACCAGGTAGGCGCCCGCCTTGACCGCGAAGGTCACGTTCTGGCCTGCCGAGGTGTCGCCGTAGGTCGCGCAGGCGTCGTCGAGGACCACGTTGCCGATCACATTCGCGGTCAGCGGTCCGACATCCGCCGGCGCAATCACAGGGCCGCCGTCGATCAGCCAATTGCCCAGATACAGAAAACAGGGAGACCCGCCTGGCTTCACCATGCCCTGGAGCCAGATCTCGCCCGTTCCCGGCGCGACGTTGATCGTGCCCGCGCCCCAGCGCCGGTCCCAACGGTCGGTGCAAAGTCCCTTGAACGGGGTGTTGGTGCCGACCGTGATCGCGCCGGCGGGACTGCTCTGGTCCGAAACCAGACCGTAATAGAGGTCCGCGTTCGTGCCCAGATTTCTGATCGTGTTCGTTCCCAGGCTGAGGGGGGCCGTCAGCTGGGAGCTGTGCGCCACGATCGCGTCCGGCGCCAGCGTGATGTTGGGTACGGTCGCGGGATCGCCCATGCCGCGGTCCAACGCGTTCAACCCCATTCCCATCGTCCAAGAGCCGTAGATGATGCTTCCCGGACCGATGTCGAACGTGTCCTCGCCCGTGAACGGCACCGTGGCGACCCCGATCTGTGCGCCGTTGACGGCCGTGTAGTCGATGCCGGAGGCGTTTGCCGTCGCGCCGGCGTTATTCAAATACAGAAGGCCGGCGTCGACGCGCACGGGCCCCATGCCAAGGTAGCGACGGCCAGCCGTGCTGCCCGTGTTGATGCGGCCCTCGTTCACGTAGGTGCCGCCCGAATAGGTGTTGTCAACGCTGCCGTCCAGCGTCAGGTCGGCGCCGCCGTTCTTGGTCAGCGTAACCTTGCCGCTGCCGTTGTCGGTGATGAGGGAGCGGATATACGTGTAGTTCTGGAAGACCGAAACGTCGAGCGAGGCGTCGGAGGTGCCCGTGCCCGCCGTCAGCGTGCTGGGATAGTTGATGACCATCTGGTTGTTCTGGACGCCGCTGATCAGCTGGCCGCTGGTCAGCGTCAGCTTGTTCGTCGGTGCCCAATAGGCCTGCGCGGCC
>CAZOIS010000045.1:0-29785 GCA_964579865.1 uncultured Lentisphaeraceae bacterium
CCGATCTTGACCTTGAAGGGATCGGCGAACAGCGGCGCGAAGCGCTGCAGGAACGTGCGGCACGCGTCGCGGTCTGCGGGGACCGGCACGTACCACGCCTTGCCCGGCGCGGTCGCGAAGGACATGCCCACCAGCCGGTCGTGGCGCGGGTCGAGCCCGGTGGTTTCGGTATCGAACGCCCATTCGGCGGCTTCGTCCAGGGCCTTCAACAGGGCCTGAAGCGGGTCCTCGCCCGAGGCGCAGACGTAGGTGTGCCGTACGTCGGCGAGCGTCTTATAGGCGTCCTCGGCCTTCACGGCGCTCACGGTCTCAAAGGCCTCTCCCAGCAGCCGCTTTCCGATGGCGAACAGCTCGTATTTCTTGAGCACGTCCCGCAGCCGTTCAACATCGGGGGCGCGGCGGGCCAGCGCATCAAAGGCGATGGGCACGGGCACATCGGTGCGAATGGTGGCGAGGAAGCGGCTTTGCCGCGCGCTCTCGGCTCCGGACGCCACCTTCTCCGCGAGCTTGCCTTTCAGCTCGGAGGCGTGCTCGATGACGGACTCGATGTCGCCGTACTGCGCCAACAGCGCGTTCGCGGTTTTTTCGCCCACGCCCGCGATGCCGGGGATGTTGTCGGAGGCGTCGCCCGCCAAGCCCAGGTAGTCGATCATCTGGCCGGGAGAGGTGAGCCCCCAGTGCTGGCAGACGGTTGCGGCGTCGTAGATCTCGGCGGGCGAATTGGCTTTGCCCGGACGGAACAGGTAGGTCGAGGGGCCCACGAGTTGGGCGATATCTTTGTCGGGCGTGGCCAGGTAGGTGGTCCAGCCCGGCTCGGCGGCGGCGCGTGCGGCCAGCGTGCCCATGACGTCGTCCGCCTCGAAGCCATCCACGCGCAGGATCGGGAGGCGCAGCGCCTCGGCCAGTTCGATGGCCATGGGGATCGCGGCGGCCAGGTCCTCCGGCATCTTTTGGCGCTGGGCTTTATACAGGGGATAGGCTTCGTGCCGGAAGGTGGGGGTGGTTGAGTCGAGCACCAGCGCGACGTGGGTGGGCGCGTGCTCGTTGAGGATCTGCAGGACGCTGTTGGCGAAGGCGGTCAGGGCCGAGGTGTTGATGCCGGTGCTGGTCATGCGGGGATCTTTGAGAAACACAAAGTGGCCCCGGTACAGCAGCGGCATGACGTCGATCAGGAAAAGTTTTTTGCTCTCGCTCACAACAGGATCTCCCCGCTTCACATCCGGCACACATTCCCGCGCATCTTTTCAGTATACGGGCTTCCAAGCCGTGCTGTCGAGCACAGGCGTGCGGCCATCGCGGCGGCGGCGCTTTTTCTGCCCAATAAAAGGGACGGAGTGCCGTTCTCCATAAATAGCGGTAGGGGGATGGGCTTCGTTTTCTTCGCTTTCTTTGGCGTTTCCCTCTTATCCGACTCAACAAAACCTGCTAAACTGTCAGCCGTGAAAAAGCAAATTTCTGTTTTACTGGGGGCCGCTTTTATCGCTTGGGGGAGTTTCGGGGCCGCGGTGCCAGAGACATGGGGGGCGCGGCTGGAGGTCTCCGACCGCAGCGCGTTGGCCGCCATGAATCTGGCGCCGGAAAACGGGGGGCTCCGCATCCGGCTCCACAATCCGGAGAACAACAGCCAGGCGGAACTCCTTTTAAGCGAGGGGGACACGCGTTTCCGGCTGCTGCCGACGGATTTCTTCCCGAAGGCGATCGAGCGGCGGTTTTCGACGTTGCCCTGTCCGCCGTTGACCAACGCGCTGTGCTGGTTCACGCTCAAACGCACGGAGGACGCTTGGCTCGCGTACGTCGACGATCAGCCGGTCCTGAAGATGCCGGAGCTGTGGGACGGCAAGCTCGAACTGCAGCACAAACCTGAAAACCAGCCGCCGGAAGACAAGGCGGACGATTACACGCAGCGCCTCGGGTCATTCAAGTTCGAAGACAACTTTCTGGTGCCCGCGGGCTCGGAGTTTCCGCCGACGTGGGAGATCATGTGCGGAATCTGGAAGCTCCATTCGGTCACCGGTTCCATCAGCGGCTCGTCCGGAGGGTATCAGCTCGCCCGACAGCCCAAGCCGGAGAAGAGCCCCAATTTCTATACGCTGGAAGGGGGCGGGACGAACGCGGTGGTCCTTTCGGGTGAGCCGTTCTACAGCCGGTACGTCTACCGCGCCGCCGTCCAGCACAACAGCGGCACCAACGGACTGGTTTTCCTGGCGGGCGAGCACGGCGGCTATTTCGCCTTTACGGCGCGCACGGATCCGGCCACGGACCGTCTGGTTCTCGAACTGTGGCGCAAGCCTGCGCAGGAGGATGCGGCCGCCCTTCCGCTCGATGCGGTGCAGACCGAGCTGCCCGCGGGCCAGTGGCTTTTGCTTGAAGCGCAGATCCACGATGACCGCATCGTCTGCCGCGCGGACAATATCGAGGTCATCCGCCACAAGATGCTGCTGCCTCCGGGCGGCCGGTTCGGCCTGTTCTCCAACATGCCGGACGGGGAAACCACGCGTTTCGACGACGTTTCGGCTTGGTCCCATGAGGACCGCCTGTTCGAAACGCCCGAAGACGTCGCCTTCGCCACGCGGCTTCAGACCCCCGGTATACAGTCGCTCCTGCGCGAGGGCACCACCTGGCTCTATTTTCCTCCGGACGCCAGCGCCACCAATTGCTGGGAATACGGCGTTTCATCCGGCGGCCCGCTGCGGCAGGAAACGCTGTTTGTGGCCACCTCCGACGATTTCATCTGCGGGCTGACCGCCGGCGCGACGGGCCCTGGCTCGCCGTATTACCGCTTCACCTGCCAGCAGGCTGGCGGCACGCGGACCTATCGGCTCGAGCAGGTCTCGACCAACCATGCGGTCACGCTCGACACGTTCTCCGCCGCGTTCGCCAGCAACCGCGTGTCGCTCGCGCTGGATGCCCTGCGGCCCGGCGAGCTCCGGTGTTACGCGGACAGCCGCCTCGTCTGCTTTGACCGGCCTTCGCGGCAGCCCGGCGGCTTCCAAAGCGTATTCGGCGCGGCGGCTTCCGACCTCTTTGCCACGGCGCCGGCGGTCGCCTCCAAAGATAGCAAGCTGAGCGAGCGCTTCGAAAAGAACCCGCTCTATGTGAACGATCCCTTCATGCGCCATTGGGCCTCGCCCGAAGGCCAGTGGGTCACGTTCAAGGACGGCATGACGTGGTTCAAGGGTGATGTCACGGGCCCGGTCAAGGTCCGCCTGCCGATCGTCAACGGGATGGAGCTGCATCTCTGCATTCCCGAAGGCTCTTCTAACGGGACCTGCCGCGTCAGCGTCAAGGACAACCGGATCAGCGTCTTCACCCCGGATTCCGGCACCAACGCCGCCTTCGCGGTCGCCGCGGAACAGGTCCCCGAAATCGCTTTCGACAAGACGCAGGTGCGGCTTTTCACGCTCGGCATCGAAGACTCCGTCGTCTGGCTGGGCGGAGACGAGGTGCTGCTGGCCAAGGCCCATCTGTCTGCGCCGCTGCGGGGGCGCAAGCTGCGCATCACCGGCATGACGCTCGAGAACCTCAGCCACACGCTCGTCAAGCGCGACAACGTTTTCGACACGCTGTTCACGGAGTCGCTCTACAACTGGACCCTCAACGGCGGGCGCTGGGAGGTCATCAACCGCTTCTACTGCGAGCCGACCTGGTCACACATGAACGGCGAGAGCGCCGACTCGCTCGCCGCGCTCTGGTCCAAATACGTCTTCAGCGGCGACTTCAGCATCGAGTTCTACGCGGGGATGCGCATGGGCTGGTACGAGCGGCCGGGCGACCTGAACCTGACGGTCATGAGCCGCGCCAACTCCACGGGCGACGGATATTCGGCCATTGCCACGGGCTGGGACCCCGACCATTCGCAGCTGTATTCGCGCCTGCTGCGCAACGGCGAGATCATGGACCTCTCGACCAAGTATCTCGTGCCGCGCGCCCGCGCCGGCCTGGAGCGCAAAGGGTACCAGCCGCTCGTCGCCGCCGGGCGCGACATCCACGGCGCGTGGTACGGCATGCAGCTCCGCCGCGTGGGCACGAAGCTCCAGTACATCTACGACAACGAGCAGGTCTTTGACGTCGAGGACAAGGACCCGATTCAGGACGGCTCGCTCGGCATCTGGACCTTCTGCAACTCCATGATGGTCGCCCGCATCAAGATCGCCGCCGAGTCGATCAAGCCTCGCCCCTTCGCCTTCAGGACCATTCCCGCCGGCGTGCCGCCCGCGCCCGAGGCCGCGCCGCCCGCCGATTCCGGCGTGCGCATCAACGGCCGCGTCGCCCAGCCCCTCTCCCCGGAATATTGGCAGGCCTTCGACACCGTGAGCCATCCGAGCGTGCGCTTTCGCCATCTCGACACGGCCCATCCCGAAATGCGCGTCACCTCCATCCTCGGCGGCGGGACCTTCCTGGTGCGGTGCGATCTGCCGCCCGCCCAGCCCGACAAACTGCTCGGCTGGCGTTTCGAGATCGCGCGCCATCCGCAGGCGCTGGTCAACTTCGAATTTTCGACCGTGAAAGCGGACGGCAAGGGCGGCTCCGTCCCGTCTCAGGGCTGGACGTATGTGCTGTCCGGCACGGATGAGGCCCGCGGCCCGCGCAAGATCGTCGGCAAATTGGATGCCGTGCCGCCTTCGGACGGCACGAACGTGGTGTGGACGCCCGTCGAGATCTGGGTCCCCTCCGAGGTGATCCGCGCGAACCAGGCCGTGCAGATCGAGGGCTTCGGCAACCTCCAGCTCAGCGACGTGCAGCAAGGCCTGAAGGGCAATCCGCCCCATGCCTGGTATGCCATCCGCAACTTCCGCGAGATCCACCGCGGAACGCCGACGCTGACCGCGCCGCCCGAGAAGCGCACGGAGATCGCCGCGCTCGCGCAGATCGTTAACAGCCTGCGGCCCGGCGAGCTGCAGATGGTCGAGATCCCCGCGAACCTGGACTCCCGCAAACCGGTCATCGAATGGGCGGTGCCCGAGCTCGCCAACTTCGGCCTGCGCGCGGAGGCGGATTCTTCCATTCCCGGCTCGATCCTGGTCTCTCCCGTGCATCCTTGGCCCTCGCCCATGCTGCCTCCCAAACGGGCGATGGCGGATGCCCAGCCGGCGTCTTTCACCGTCGAAGGCAACAGCATCCGCGTCCTCGTGCCTTTCGAGACGCTTCAGCCCGGGCGCATGACGCTCGCGCTCGAGCTCTCGGACGGGCGCTTTTTCCGCCAGGTGGTCCCCATGCGCGCGGACGAGACGGTCAATCACCCGCCCGTCCTGCTCAACCTCGAAATGCCGGAGGGCGGCATCCAGCCCTTCGAGGCGCGCCCCGGAGACGCCGCGCCGTACCAGACCGTGGCGCGGACCTCGATCGACTACACGGACCCCCTGCGCGGCGGCGTGCTGAAGTTCCAGAACGGCGGGGTCTATGGGCGGCGGCTGGACGGCCTGCTCGTCAAGTCGTTCAACGCGGCGGCGACGCCGCTCGTGCAGTTCCGCTACAAGGGCGATCCCATGGCCGTCGTTTCCATCGCGTTTGGCGGGACCGCGTTCACCTTCTCCGAAGTCTTCAACACCCACGTGCGTTTGGCCGGCGGCGAGGCGGCCCCGATGGACAACACGTGGCGCATCTGGACCGGCATTCCCTCGGACTGCGGCGGCGAGCTGCCGCTGGCGCAGCGGACCACCGTGCCGCCCGCGCCGCTCCGCTTCGCGTCCCGCCGCGATCGGGACCAGACGGGCCTGCACAGCACGCTCTGCATCGACGACGTGGCGTGCGGCCCGGCGGTCGGCCCCAATCGCCCCTTCGCCTTCAAGGCCGATTACGCCGATCCCGACGGCGTGGCCGAGGTGGCGTATGCCATACTCCAAGGGCCGGTCGCCTTCGACAACCGCACCGAGGGCGAGAAGCAGAAGGTCACGTGGCTGCCCGCCAAGAACGGCGAGGTGCTGCAGCCCGACATCGCGGCGGTTCCGGACGGCATCCATCATCTCCTGGTCCGCGCCCGCGACGGGCGGTCGCTCTGGTCGCAGCCTGCCGACCTGCCGTTCATGCTCGACCGTGCGCAGCCGAAAGTCACGTACGCCGTCAACGCGGTGGAAAAATACAACGGCAGCAGCCTGACGCTCGCGCTCTCGGATCCCGTCGCGCCGCCGCTGCCCAACACGATCCGCCTCACCTGCCTCGGCTCGCCGCTCAACCTCGCGACGGATAACGGCTTCAGCGCGATCGGGCAGGGGACGCTTTCGTACGAGATCGACTGGATCTGGCTGCTGCGCAAACAGCTCGCCGAGGCCAAGAACGGCGACGTGCTGCCCATCACCGTGGACGGCGTTTCGGATGCCGCAGGCAATGGGGTGCCGCCGATCAAGATCGACATCCCCGTCAATCTCGAGGCCGACAAGCGTCCGCCCACGGTTCAGCCGCTGGGCAAGACCGCGAACGCGCTCTGGTCCGAGCCCTCGCTCACCGCGCTTGCGCCGTTCTTCAGCGAGACGCAGCGCGTGTCGGCCAAAACGGTCGCGACGCCCGAAGGCAATGTTCTTGAAATCGCTCCGACCGGCGACGGGGGCTCGTTCATCCGGCATCCCTTCGCGCCGGCGTGGGACCCGGACAAGCATCCTTGGCTCGCGATCTCGTTCCGCACGCTGGACACCAAGCGCGGGCTGAAGCCCTTCACCATCGCCTTCAACACCGGTCCACGCCGTCCGCGCGGCATCAAGGACGCCCACACGCTGAATCTCTCCGTCTCCAACCACCTGGCCTATGTCATCGGCGACGTGGAGTGCACCACCGGCGTGTGGCAGGACGTTCTGATCAACGTGCGCGATTTCCTGCGCGACGAGACGGAGGAACGCAAGGATACGCCGGACCTGACCTATCTCTCCTTCTTCTTCGCGCCGTCAGCTCAAAGCGGCAAGGTCCAGATCCGCTCCTTCTCCATTCTCGCGCCGTGGACGTCCGATCAGCTGATCCCGATCAGGGCCTATGACCTCAGCAGCATCAAGGGACTGGTCTGGGCCGGCGGCGAATCCGAGAACACCGGCATCCGTCCCGCCAACCTGACGCTGCCGGCCAGCGACCCGTACTGGTTCCGCTTCCGCATCAGCGACCGGCGCGGCAACCTGACGGACACGTGGATGCTGCCCGTTCCGCCCGGCACGGAGAAAACCAAAGCCAATCTGCCCGGCCTCGAGGCGGTCACCTTTTAATCAGCGGACGGGCTCGGCGCGCCCGGGCTCTCAACATCTTATGACACGCATCATCATACCCCAACTGGACGTCAACCTCGTGGACGTGACCGTCACGCGCTGGCGTAAACACATCGGCGACACCGTAGCGGCCGGCGAGAGCATCGCCGAACTCACGACCGACAAGGCCGCTTATGAACTGGAGGCGCCGGCCGCGGGCACGCTGCTCGCGGTCTACGCCGCGGAAAAAAGCGTGGTGCCCACCGGGTATATCGCTGGGCTGATCGGGGTTCCGGGAGAGGAGGACCCCGCCGCCGCGGCCGAGAACGAGGCGCTGGTGGCCGCTTACCGCGGACCGGCTGCGGTCCCCGCGCCGGCCCGCGAGCGTGCCACCCGCGTGCGGGCTACGCCGCGCGCGCGCCGCCTGGCGCAGGAGCAGGGCATCGACCTCGCGAAAGTCCAGGCCGAGACCGGCGCGGAAGTCATCGATGAAACGGTCCTCGCCCCGTATCTCAAACCGTAAGGCGTCACGCCGGAAGGAAGCGCCATGAAGACCGCACTGGTCACGGGTGCCGCAAAAGGAATTGGACGGGCCATTGCGCTCGCATTGTCCCGCGACGGTTTCCGCGTCGCCGTCCACTACCGCAGCTCGAAGGACGGGGCCGAGGAGACCCTTGCCGCCATTCGTGAATCCGGCGGCGAGGCCGAGGCGTTTGCCGCCGACCTGGCCGATCCCGCGCAGATCGAGGCTCTCGTCAAAGCGGTGGAGCAGACGCTCGGCGCCGTGCACACCCTCGTCTGCAACGCGGGCATCATCAAAAGTCAGCTGATCGCGTTTACGAAGTTCGACGAATGGCGCGAGGTGATGGCCGCCAACCTGGATTCGGCCTTCTTGCTCACCAAAGCCCTGTCGCGTCCCATGGCCCGCCAGAAAGCCGGGCGCATCATCTACATCGCTTCGGACGCGGCGCTGATGGGCGATCTCATGCGCGCGTCGTACAGCGCCTCGAAAGCCGGGCTGCTCGGACTCGCCAAGACCGCGGCCCGCGAGCTGGCCGCCTCGGGCGTGACGGTCAACGCCGTCGCGCCCGGCATCATCACCACCGACATGACCGCCGACATTCCCGAAACGCGCCGCGTTAAACAGCTCGACGCGATCCCGATGTCGCGCTTCGGCATGCCGGACGAGGTCGCGGGCGTGGTGCGGTTCCTCGCCTCGGACGGCGCGGCGTATATTACGGGCCAGACGCTGTGTGTGGACGGCGGAATGTGCATGCGGTCCTAGAAGAAACCGATGGCCACAGGCGGTGCGCGTGAAGGGCGAAGTGCAATGGGAAGGCGGATCACACATTATCTGCTGTTGACGGCGGTGCTGCTGGGCGTGCCGTTTGCCTGCGCGTGGCTGGGTGAGCGTCAGGAGGTGCTGGAAGGGGTGTATGCGTTCCCGCCGCGCACGGAGGACTGGGGCCTTGACCCGACTAAGCTCTGGAACAAGCGGCGCCCGTTCTCGTGGCCGGTGTTTGCGGCGATGTGCGCGGGCGTGCTGGCCGTGATCGCCCCGTTCGCGCGGCGGCTGTGGCGGGGCGGGCGCGGCCGGGCGGCAGGCGCGCCCCAGGCGCATTACGCGTTCCCGTGGTTCGGCTGGGCCGGACTCGTGTTGGGCGCGGCCGGATGGGTGTTGGCATGGAGCCGTTACCCGTGGTTCGCGCCGTTCCAGCCGCACACGTATCTGCTGGTGTGGGCCGCCTATATCCTGGTGATGAACGCGTTGTGCGTGAAGCGGTCGGGCCGCTGCCTGATGACCTCATGCCCCGGCCCCTATGCGGCGCTGCTGCCGGCGAGCGCCGCCTTCTGGTGGTTCTTCGAATATCTCAACCGCTACGTGTGGAACTGGTATTACCGGGGGGTCGACCACATGAACGCCGCGGAGTATGTCTTCTTCGCGACCTTCAGCTTTGCGACCGTGCTGCCGGCGGTGACGGCGACGGCCGCATGGCTGAACACCTTCCGGCCTTTTTCGGACGAGCGCCTGTGCGGACTCGTGCGGTTCGATGTGCATCGTCCCGCCAGCGTGGCCGGGCTGGCGCTGATTGCGTCGGCCGGCCTGACGGGGATCGTGTTCTGTCCCGAATTCACCTTCCCGCTGCTCTGGATCTCGCCGCTGGCGGTGTTCCTGGCGGTGCAGATCCTGCGGGGCGAGGCGACGGTGGTCGACGACTTGCGCACGGGCGACTGGCGGCGGGTGGTGCGCTTCGCGCTGGCGGCGCTGATCTGCGGCGGATTCTGGGAAATGTGGAATCTCCACAGCTATGCCAAGTGGGTCTATGCCGTG
The DNA here is from genome assembly GCA_964579865.1 of uncultured Lentisphaeraceae bacterium. Lineage (GTDB taxonomy): Bacteria > Verrucomicrobiota > Kiritimatiellia > RFP12 > UBA1067 > DAOPZC01. The sequence goes on from CAZOIS010000045.1 coordinate 9,496, forward strand.
CCGTATGTGCAGGCCTTCCAGATCTTCGAGATGCCGGTGGCGGGCTTCGCGGGCTATCTTCCCTTCGGACTGGAGTGCGCGGCGGTGGCGGCGTGGATCTGTCCGAAATTGATCGGCGCTTATGACAGCCGCGATTTGAAGTCGCTGTAACCGAAGGAACGGATGATGCGCACGCTGCCGTCGGTCTCGCGCAGCGCGATGTGCGGCAGGCGGATGCCGTTGAAGGTGTTGGTCTTGACCATGGTGTAGTGCGCCATGTCTTCGAAGATCAGCCGGTCTCCGGGCCGGAGCGGCGTGTCGAACGACCAGTCGCCGATGATGTCGCCCGCGAGGCAGGTCGCGCCCGCGAGCCGCACGGTGTGCGCTTTCACGCCAGGGTCCGCGCCGCGGTCGGCGTGCGGTCCGGGGTCGGCTTCGCCCTGCCACGACCCGTCGCGGAACACGCGCGGCCGGTAGGGCATCTCCATGACGTCCGGCATGTGGCACGCGCAGGAGGCGTCGAGGATCGCGATCGGCATCTCGTTCTCCACCACGTCGAGAACCGTCGCCGCGAGCGTGCCCGCGTTGAGGGCGCAGGCCTCGCCGGGCTCGAGATAAATCGTCTGGATGTTCGGGTGTCGCAGGCGGAAACGGTTGAGCGTGTCGCAGAGCAAGTCGACGCGGTAGCCGGGACGCGTGATGTGGTGCCCGCCGCCGAAGTTCATCCAGGTGAGGCGCGGCAGAAGGTCGCCGAAATTTTCCTCGATGGCCGCGAGCGTCCGCACAAACGGCTCGGCGTCCTGTTCGCAGAGCGTGTGGGAATGGAGGCCGGTGACGCCGTTGAGCGACTCGCCGACAAAAGCGGCGCGGCGCGTGCCGAGCCGCGATTTGGGCGCGCACGGATCGTAGAGCGCAGTGTGGCCTTCGGAGTGTTCGGGGTTGATGCGCAGGCCGCACGTGACGGCCGCGCCGGTCTCGGCCAGCACGCGCTGAAACAGGCGCAGTTGCGCGAACGAGTTGAGCGTCACGTGGTCGGCCAGCGCGGCGATCTCGCGCATGTCGGCTTCGGAGAAGGCGGCCGCGAAGGCGTGGACCTCGCCGCCGAACTCTTCGCGGCCGAGGCGCGCCTCGTGGACCGAGCTGGCGCAGCAGCCGTCGAGCGCGCGCCGCATCTGAGGGAAGGCGCTGAACATCGAGAAGGCTTTCAGGGCGAGCAGAATGCGGCAGCCCGTGCGGCGCTTGACGTCGGCCAGGATGCCGAGGTTGCGCTCGAGCGCGGCCGCGTCGACGACAAAAGCGGGGGTGGGAAGGGCGATCATAGGCGGTAGGTAAGAAGAATAAGGAAGAAGCGTTCGGGTGGTCAGAGGGAGGTGGCGAGGCGGGCGAGGAAGGCGTCGAGCAGCGCGGCCATGACCGGCGCGGTCTTGCGGGTCTGGCCGAGGACCTCTTCGTGCGAGAGGTGCGGGCCGCTGATTCCCGCCGCCATGTTGGTGATGCAGCTGAGCCCGGCGGTGCGCAGCCCGGCGGCGTTGGCGACCGTGGCCTCGGGGACGGTGGACATGCCGACCGCGTCCGCGCCCATGCCCGCGTAGGCGCGGATTTCTGCGGGCGTCTCGTATCCGGGGCCAGAGGTGAAGGCGTAGACGCCGTCGGAGAGCGGGACTTCGGTGTCGTAGGCGGCCTTGCGCAGCAGGTCGATGAGCGCGGGGCTGTAGATCTGCGACTGGTCGGGGAAACGCTCGCCCCAGCCCGGGATCACCGGCCCGATCAGCGGGTTGATCCCCACGGTGTTGACGTGGTCGCGGATGACCATGAGGTCGCCGGGCTTGAGGTTGGGGCTGATGCCGCCCGACGCGTTGGTGATGAGCAGGTTCCGGGTGCCCATGCGGCGCAGGAGCTCGACCGGCAGCACGACCGGCCCCCAGCCCGCGCCCTCGTACCAGTGGCGGCGGCCCAGAAAGGCGGCGATCCGGATGCCGTGCCGCTCGAACAGCAGCAGTTCGCCGGCGTGCCCCACAACGGTGCTGGCGCCGAGGCCGGGAATGTCGGCGTAAGACAGTCGCAGGAGCGGCGTGTCGGGGATCAGCACCTGGCTCCAGCCTGAGCCGAGGATCAGGCCGCATGCGGGCGGCCGTTCGAAGCAGAGGCTCGGCAGCGCGGTTGCGGCGGTTTCAAAAAAGGCGGCGTTCATAGCGATTCCGTTTTTAGGTGACGCCTTACGGCACCACGGCGAGCAGGGGGTCCTTGTGCGTTGTTCGCCCTTCGCAGACGGTCAGCACCGGGCGCGCGGGCAACATCCAGCCCGCGAACGGCGTGTTGCGGGAAAGCGATTTGAAGGCCTCGGGGTTCACCCGACACGCGGTGCGGGGGTCGATCAGCACGAGGTCGGCCAAGGTTCCGGGGCGGAGCGAGGGCGGCGTCTGGCCGAGCAGCGCCGCCGGGTCGGTTGTCCAGCACGCGGCCCATTGCATGAGCGGCATGCGCTCCTCTTCGACCATGACTTTCCACGTGACGCCGATGGCGGTCTCGAGGCCGATGACGCCGAAAGGCGCGTGCAAGAAACCTTTGGATTTGGTTTCGACGGTGTGCGGCGCGTGGTCGGTCGCGAAAAGGGTCAGGGTGCCGTCGAGCATGCCGTCGCGGATGGCCCGCACGTCTTCGCGCAGGCCGAGCGGCGGATTCATGCGGAAGTTGCCGTCGTCGAGCGGAATGTCCTCCGCCGACAGCGCGAGATGGTGGGGCGAGGCCTCGCCCGTGACGGGCAGGCCTTCGGCGCGCGCGGCGCGGATCGCCGCGACCGAGCCCGCGCACGAGATGTGCTGGATGTGCGTGGCGCAACCGGTCTCGCGGCAGAGGCGGATATCGCGCAGGACGGCCTCGACTTCCGCTTCGGCCGGAAAGACCGGGAGGTTGAAACGCCGGGCGATCGGGCCGTCGCGGATCACGCCGTTCTTGGCGATCTCCGGCACGACCGCGTGATCCATCACGGGCTTGTTCAGCGCCTTGGCGCGGCACATGGCCGCCCGCATGACGTCATCGTTCGCGACCATCGCGCCGTCGTCGGTGAAGGAGGATGCGCCCGCCGCGGCGAGGGTCTCGAGGTCGGCGACCTCCTTGCCTTGCCGGCCACGGGTGATGCAGGCGGAGGGCAAAATCCGGACCGGCAGGGAATCGTCGATCTGCTCGCGCAGCCACAGGAGGGAATCGCCGGCGGGGAAGGTGTTGGGCATGGTGACGACGCGGGTGAACCCGCCGGCGGCGGCGGCTTCGGCGCCGGTGCGCCGGGTTTCGGCAAAGGCGTTGCCGGGGTCGCGGAAGTGGACGTGCACGTCCCAGAAGCCGGGTGCGGCGATCAGGCCCCCGGCATCGAGACGGGGAAGGCCGGCAGAAGCCGCGCCGTCCGGCTGGATCCTGCCGTCGCGGATGACCAGGTCCGTCGTTTCGTCGCGCGCCGTGGAGGGGTCGATGACGCGCACACGCTGCAAAACAAGGTTTGTCATATCGCCGGTTAGTGTAACGCGAAACCTAGCGCGGGGCAAGCGGGAGGAACGGGGGTTTCTGGCGCGGAGAGCGGATTTCCGCAGAGGACGGTTTTGCGTAAAAGTTATAATTATTTTGCGTAAAAGGCGCTAGTTTATCTTGTTTCCGCGGGTTACATTAAAGGCCATGAAAATACGGTTGATTCTTTTGGGTTGTCTGGCCGGCCTGATGGCGCGTGCGCAGGGAAACGCGCCGGAAGAGGTTTCCCCGATGTTCCCGTTCGTCATTTCCTATGACGGGCCGGACAATGCGTCGAGCGTGGCGCACCTGCTGGACGCCCCCGCCGGCAAGCACGGCTTCGTGCGGGCCAAGGACGGCCACTTCGTCACCGACGCGGGCCCGATCCGCTTCCACGCGACGAACCTCACCGGCCCCGCCAATTTCCCCAAGCACGAAGACGCCGACAAACTGGCGTCGCGTCTGGCGCGCTTCGGCATCAACTGCGTGCGGCTGCACTTCATGGACACGTGGTACGTGAACTTCATGCCGAAGCCGACGCAGGCGATCCTGGCCGACGACGCCCAAACGCAGCGGAACCTCGACCCCGCGCAGCTCGAAAAGCTCGACTATATGATCGCGGCGCTCAAAAAGCGCGGCATCTATGTGGACATGAACCTGCACGTGGGCCGGACGCTGGACGAGCGCGACGGCTTTCCGAACATCAAGGCGCTGTCGTGGGCCAATAAGAGCATCGGGCAGTTCGAGCCGCGCATGATCGAGCTGCAGAAGGAGTACGCGCAAAAGCTGCTGACCCACGTGAACCCCTATACCGGCAACGCCTACACGGACGAGCCGAGCGTGGCGATGATCGAGATCAGCAACGAAGACGGACTGACCCTTGGGTACTATGGCGGCCTGTTCGACCGCCTGCCGGAGCCGTATGCGACGGAGCTCCGCCGCCAATGGAATGTCTGGCTGCATGCGGCCTACTCGGATGCGGCGGCGCTGCAGAACGCGTGGATGTGGAAAAACGAGCCGCTGCATGACGAGCAGTTCGCGGACGGCGCGTTCGAAGCGCCGGTCGCGTTCGACAACAGGGTCTGGTCGTTCCAGCCCGGCGAGGGCAAGGGTGAGGCGAAGGTCGAGGACGGCGTGCTGAAGGTGTCCGTGACGCGCGACGGCGGCGAGTTCTTCGCCAAGGTGACGCGGTCGCTGGCGCTGAAGAAGGGCCAGCTCTACACGCTGTCGTTCAAAATCCGCCAGACAGAGGGAAGCGCGCCATGGAAACTCAGCATGGCGGTCGCCACGACGCGGGACGGCTGGCGGTCGCTCGGTCTGCAGGAGATGGTCGGCGTCGGCAAGGAGTGGAAGACGGTGACGCGCGTGTTCGAGGCGGCCGAGGACCCCTCGCAGGCGATTCTGCAGCTGACGCGCTTCAAGGTGGGGCGCTATGAGCTGGACGGGCTGTCGCTCAAAGCCGGCGCGGTGCTCGCGTGCGACCCCGTCAAAGGCTTTGCCGAGCATGCGGTGCCGATTGTCAAGACGACCGGTGAAAACACGCCGCCGCAGGCGCGCCGCGATTTCGTGCGTTTCCTGTTCGATGCGGAGTCTCGCTATTGGACCGGCATGGCCGCGTATGTGAAGGGCGACTTGAAGGCGAAGTCCCCGGTTTCGGGAACCCAGCTCGGCTATAGCCCGTCGTATATTCAGGCCAAGCTCGACTATGTGGACAGCCATGCGTACTGGCGTCATCCCTCGGGCGGCTGGATTTCGCTGACGGCCAAAGAACCGTGGAAGATCGGCAACGACGCGATGGTCAACTCGCTCGGCAACATTCTGCATCTGGCGGGCCAGCGTGTGCTGGACAAACCCTACACGATCAGCGAGTACAATCATCCGTACCCCAACCAGTACGGCGCGGAAGCTCAGCCGATGTTGGCGGTATATGGCCGGCTGCAGGGATGGGACGGCATTTTCCAGTACAGCTACAACCATTACGTCGACGAGTTTGAGCCGCAGGCCATGCCCTGGTGTTTCTTCGATCTGCTCGCCCGTACGGATGTGTTGGCGCATTTTCCCGCGTGTGCGGCGATTTTCCTGCGCGGCGACGTGCGCGAGGCGAAAGAGGCGGTGATTGCCTCGACCGATGTGTCGGCGTGCCGCGACCGGCTGATCGCGCAACGCTCGAACGGCTATGGCATCGCGTCCGCGGGCCACGACGCGCGCCTCGTCGCGGTCCACCGCACGGGGGTCCTGTTCGGGGGCGACCGTCCGGCCGAGGCGGTCAAGCTGCCGGCGGACCAGAAGGTCATCGTCAGCGATACCGGCGAGATCGTGTGGAACACGGAGAAGCCGGAGTCGGCCTACCTTGCCGTGAACGCGCCCAACACGAAGCTCTTCACGGGTTTCCCGGCGGGGCGGACCGTCGATCTGGGCGGCGTGACGCTCGCGGTCGGCAAGACCCGCCTCGACTGGGCGACGGTCTCGCTGGTCTCGCGCCGGGCGACGGGTTTCGGCGAAAAAGGCGCGCCCGCGAGCATTCTGCTGGCGGCGACCGGCGATATGGGCAACGCGGGACGCGTGGTGAAGCAGATCGGGCCGAAGGCGATCACGCTCACGGACCGCGGCCACGCGCCCGTGCTGGTGGAAGGTATCTCCGCCACCGTGACGCTTCCGTCCGCCCCGGCGAAGACAGCCTGTTACGCGCTCGACCCGCACGGCGACCGCAGGCAGCCCGTGCCCGTTGAAAAGGCCGACGGCGGATGCCGCATCGCGATCGGGCCGCAGTACCTGACGGTCTGGTACGAGATCGAGGTGAAGGAGTAAGCAGTAAGCGGTGGTTCGCGAGCCGGGCTTCACGGGTCGCGGGTCGACAAAAATCGTCACGCGGAGAGTGCGGAGGAGAAGCATGCGAAAAAGGTTCGGTATAATGGGGCTGCTGCTCGCCTCTTGCGCGCTGGCCACCGAGAAACCGGCGGCTCGGCCGGCGTGGTCCGTGCGGGAATACCGCGGGGCGCCGGGGCTGTGGCGGGACGGCGAGCCGGTGACGCCGATGATCTTTTGGCAGTGGAAGCCCGAGCCGTACGAGGTCGAACACTTCTCTGCGGCGGGCATCGGCCTGTTCAGCTTCTTCGGCTCGAAGCAGCACTACGACCATCCTTATTGGACGAAGGATGGACAGGTGGCGCTGGGCTTTCAGGATGCGGAGATCCGCAAGTTGCTGTCGGTCAACCCGAAAGCCTGTTTCTTGCCGCGTCTGTTCGCGACGGCGCCGGAGTGGTGGGTCCAGGACCATCCGGAGGAGACCTGCCGGTTTGCTTGGGAGAAGAAAGGCGTGCCGGTGCGGGAGTCGTTCGCATCTGAGGCGTGTCTCCGCGAAGAGGGCGAGGCCTATCGTCGGGCGGTGCGACACCTCATGGATGCCGACTACGGGAAGAACCTGCTCGGCATCCACGTCGCGAACGGGCCGTGGGGTGAGAACTTCTACTGGGACGCCTATTATTTTGCCGCGACGAATCCTGCGGCTTCAGACCTTTCGGAGCCGATGCGCCGGCGCCTGGTCCGCTATCTGCGCGAGAAGTACGGCAACGATGTGGCGCGGCTCCGCGACGCTTGGAAAGACGCGTCGCTGACCTTCGAGTCGGTGAAAGTTCCGGATGCGGCGCAACGGCGGCAGATGACGGCGGGCGCCTGGCGCGACCCGCAGAGATCGCGGGCCGTGATGGACTATTTCGAGTGCCACAACCTGGTGGCGGTGGAGATGCTGGACCACTACTGCCGCATCGTCAAGGAAGAGAGCAAGGACTCGCTGCCGACCATGGCGTTCTTCGGCTATACGATGGACGAGGAGTGGGCCATTGAGAACGACCACCGCGGCATCAGCAAGCTGTTGCGTTCGCCGAATCTCGACATGCTCTCGGCGCCTCACACCTACCGTCGCCGGAAGCTGGGCGAGGATGGCGAAATGCGGCAGTATCTCGGCAGCGCGGCGTTGCACGGCAAGCTGTTCTTCGACGAAGGCGATGACCAGACCTACCTCGAGAAGCGCAAGCCGAAGCCCGATCACCGTTGCCACGTCAACACCGTGGAGGAGACGCAGGCGCTGCTCTACCGCGAATTCGGCAATACGGTGACCCATGGGGTCGGGCTGTGGTACATGGATCTCAACGGCGGCTGGTTCCGCGATCCGGTGCTGATCGACACGGTCGGGCGAATGAAGAAGTGGGCCGACGTGTCGATGCGGCATTCGCGCAAGCGCGTCTCGCAGGTGGCCGTGATCTCCGCGCCCGAAAGCGAGTTCTATTTGGGGTATCGGAAAACACCTGAGAACGAAATCGCGGACGGGCTCTACAACCATCAGATGGAGGCGTTCTACCATACGGGCGCTCCGTTCGACTGGTATCTGATCGACGATCTGGAGGCGATCCGGGACAAGGGCTACAAGGTGTTCGTCTTTCTGGACTGCTTCTACCTGACGGCGCAGCAGCTCAAAGCCGTCGAGTCGCTGAGGTCGCAGAACCGCACGCTGGTCTGGTTCTATGCGCCGGGCTATGCCGCGCAGGAGGATCTGTCGCTGGCGCGGATGGAGGCGCTCACCGGCTTCGCTTTCGAGCCGGTGGTTGAGGGTGCGCTGCAGGGCACGTTGAGCGCGACCGGCGAGACGGTCGGCATCGCCAAACGGCAGAAGAGCCTGTTTGTGGTGCGCTCCGGCGAGGGCGTCCGCGGGCTGGCGCGCGGGGCGGACAATCTGAAAGAGAAGACGGTGATGGCGCTGAAGCGGCATCCGGAATGGACCTCGGTGTTTTCCGCCATTCCGGGGATGACGGCGGATCAGTTGCGGGAGCTGTACCGCGAAGCCGGCGTGCACATCTATTGCGACAGCGGCGACGTTCTGTCGGCGAACGAATCGTGGCTGATGCTCCACACCCGAGCCGCAGGGCAGAAGCAGGTGGCCTTGCCGAAGGTCTGCAAGAAAATCACGGAAATCACAACGGAGAAGGTTGTTGCCGAGAACACGAACACATTTTCAATCGATCTGCCGAAGTTCAGTACGGCGGTGTTTCTGCTCGAAGGGGAAGGAAGCAAATAGCCATAAAGGGCCAACGGGCGGGGCTGCGCCGAGCCGATCATTGGTTACACGATTTGAAAAACCGTTCAAGGGTGAGCGTCCCTTGTGTTTCTACGGACAACGCTTCCCGCCAATCGCCTTCCCGGCGCGAACCTCATAAAGGTTTGACGAGATGTCGCGGCAGGCGTCGGTCAACGCGTAATCGGGGGTGTCGAGCGTGCTGACGAAACCGCAGGTCGCGTTTGCGCCGTCACCCCGTCCCGTGACGAAGCAGTCGAACCACTGGAACCAATGCGCCCCCACGATGTGAGGATTCTCGATCGCGGACGTCATGTACGTCTTGTACGCCTCCGCCGCACGCGCCGCATCGGGAACTTCGAGCAGTCCGCCGTAGGGCGAGCCTTTGTCAGTGCGCCCGATGTGGAACTCCCCGATCATGACAGGCTTGTCCTTGCAGCCCGCAGGCGGGGCGAAGGTGTCCACGGCTGTCTTGTAGATGTTGTAGCTGACGACATCGCAAATCTCAAAGGCCGCCCGCTCGACGATTTCGTTGCGCGAGGCCAGCCTGCATCCGAGATAAAGCGCTTGGGGCGCGGCCAGTTTGACCGCCTGTCGGCACACGGTGAAGTAGCGCTCGCAAAACGCTTTTTCAAACGCGAACAAGTCCGGCTCGGCGTCTTTGATTTCCGGCTCGAAATCGGTTCTTGTGAGGAAATCGTCCCAGCCTGAATAACCGCTTCGCCACACCGTGTTGAGCGCGGCTATGTCGGCATATTTTTTCTGGAGCATTTTCCGCATCTCGATCTTCGCGGGCTGGGAGGGCGGGCAGGAGAGCACGGCCAAGGCGGTGTTCCCGGGAACACGCTGCCAAGAAATCTCGTTGTCGACAAATGCGCCGATGCAAAATTTTGAATTCAGCAGCTTTGCATGCGACCTTGCCGCCTGAATGGTGCGCGTCTCAAATGCGGCGGTGAAATAGTCGGGAATGCCGCCCCATACAACATAGAGTTTGCGGTTGGTATTGAGCGGCTCCGGACCGGAGCTGTGGAGAATGTCCGTGAACGGCACGGTTCCGGAAGACGTCACGTCGGAGCTCGACCACGCCCCGCACGTGTTCATGCCCCATTTCTTGAGCCGCGGTGCGGCGATTTTCCTGTAATTTGCGACGGCTTCACGTCCGTATTTCCGCTCGATGTTCTTTTTGCCCAACGCGTACGATTTCACTTTTCTGCCGTAATAAAAAGTTCCCGGCTTGTAGCCCTTGGCATCCTCGAGGTAGTTCGGGTCTATCCTTTCAAAGTAATGTTCTCTGTCCGTGACGGTCGTCGCCGGGAAATTGCCGACGCAGGTGATGCCGACCGACCAGAAGAGATTGCCGTCCGGGTCCCTGAGGAACCATTTGCCGTCGACTTTCGTGGTGGTGAAGCCGTCGGTTGCGGGCGCGCCGCCGGCCGAGCCGGCAAGCCCGCCGAACCTGTCGCGGCCGGGGATGTCGGGGCGGGAGCCGTCATACTTGCGTTCCTCTTCGGTCGATGCCGCGAGGTCTTCCGGAGCGTGGACCTTTCCGGTCCATTCGGCGTATTTGAACTGGCCGAACTCGTCGACCATCGGAAAATATTTTTCCTTGGGCAGCGTGAGCGACGGATTTGACAAGTCCAGCATGTTGGGGTTTGTCGGTGTCTTGCGCATGCCGACGAACGCATCGGGCTTGAACAGCCAGGGCTGTATGTTTGCTTTAAGCTGTTTGACTTTGATGTCGTCTATCAGCGTGCGGCACGCGCCGTGCGAGGAAAACCGGAGGACGGCGTCTGCCGCGTCATCCGGCAGGACAAACGTGAATTTCGCCTCGCCTTTTTGACCCGGAGCCGCCGCGAACGCGGTGCGTGCGTAAAAACGCCCCTTGTCCCCCGCGACGGAGAAAAAGTTCTCGGCCGACTGGTTGGCGGTGTCGGCAAGGAGGTATTTGAATTCGACCGCATAGCCCTTGCCCGGAATCAGCTTCAGGCCGTTCGACAATTCCGCGCTGCAAATCCACTCTTGCGGCGAAGCCATCGAATCCAGGCACAGTGATTTTTTCCCCGAGATGGCCTCGCTTCCCGAGACGGTAGTCAGTTTCAGGCCCTTTCCCACGTGCCGCAAAAACGGGGGCTGATCGCTTTCAAAATCATCCTGCAGAATGCAGGCCGAGGCCTGTTCCGATTTGTTCGCCTTGTCCGCCTGTTCTGAGTTTGTCGAAGAACATCCCGACACGAGTGCGGCACATGCGGCGAAAGCGATAAGAGCAGTGTTGATCGTCATCTGGCGGATTATACGCGCCTTTCGTTCGAGAGCAACGCATTTTGGGCGGGAGCGAGGCGAGGCGGGTGACGGGGTTGTAGACGCATGCGAGACTAGCGGAAAGTGTCTGCCCGTTCTGGAGTGCGGTGACAAGCGCAGCGCGGCACCGCTTTTCTTGGCGGCTCAAAAGTGGCGTCGCGCGGTATACCGCTTGCCGCACGCACTCCAAAACAGTCGCGCAGCGCACACGGCCCCATCCCGATCAGGCCCGTGACGTCAGGCCTCAAGCTTCCTCTTCACCTCGCACACCCCGGCGCCGGCCGAATGCTGGCACGGTCCCAAAATCAGGTTACACGACTTCGGGAATACGATATGCTTACATATCACTGCACTGCCTGTCGTGGAACCGATGTGATGTAGAGGATAGGAAACTTGCCGCCATGAAAATGCATGTCCGAAAACGCCTTGTTTATTTGCCGCTTTTGTGCGCCACGGCCGCGTTCGCCGATCCCGTCACAACGCAACCGCCGTTGCCGGCGGACGCGTATCCCGAATGGTCTGCGGCCAAAGCGTGGCGGAGCGCATCGTCCCGTCGCGAAACGATCTGCCTGAACGGTCTTTGGCGGTTCCGCTCCGAGCCTCGTCTCTCCCCGGTCGAAGTGGCCGAACCTTTCTACGAGGAGGATCTGGGGGGCGCGACCCTGAACGAGTGGAAGGCGTCGCCGGTCCGCGGCGGCAGCGTGCGCACAAGCGCCGATGCCTCGCGCAAAACGGTCGGCGATGCCAGCCTGAAGGTCGACGTCGACGTTCCGCCGAACATGAATTTCTACCACTTCATCCGTTATGTAAAAGGGGTCCCTGCCGGCGTCAAACTGGTCCTCCGCGCCGATATGATGATCGAGATGGAACGCGGCGAGTTTCACATCGAGGTCCAGGACGCGCAGGACTACAAGCGCTTCACGGCGCTGTCCAGTCCGTTCGGCAATACAAAGGGAAAATGGAAGACTGTCGAATGCGAATTCACGCTTCCGGCCGGCACCGACCGGCTCAAGATCCTGCTCCTCCGCAATCACGGCTGCGCGTCCGGGTGCAAGGGCACGGTTTGGATCGACAACCTGCGGATCGTCAAAGTGGAGCGCCCCGCCGCGTCGGGCATGGCTCCGCCGAATGACGGCGCGTGGGGGTTCGCCAGGGTGCCCGGCTCCTGGAAAGGCGGCGTCTACTGGAATCCCGCGGATCCCTGCCGCAACAAGGCCGGCGACTTGCGTTTCGGGTGGTACGAGCGCACCGTCGAGATTCCCTCCCTGTGGGCCGGCCGGCGCGTGCTGGCGCGTTTTGACCGCATCTCGACCGATGCGCACATCTACTGCGACGGCAACATGGCGGGCAGCCTCGGTTTCATGGGCGGCGACGTGGACCTGACGCCTTTTGTCAAACCCGGCCAGACGCACACGCTTTCCGTATTGATCGAAGGCCGCGACAGTTGGGTCATTCTCCCCGATCTGCTCACGCGTCCCCATGAAGAGTGGCAAGCCAAACTCGGGTTCATCGGCCTGGCAGGGGACGTTTCCTTGGTTTCCGAGCCGGCGACGCTTCCGGTCCGTCTCGGCCGCAGCCGGATCGTCACGACCGTGAAGGACAGAATGGTGCGTGTCGTCACCGAGCTGGATGTGGCCGCCGGAACAGCCACCGCCAAGGGGCTTGTCGTGCGATGCGATGTCCGTGACGGAGACCGCATCGTCAAGTCGTTCGAGAAGGCGGTGCCCTCTGGCGCAAACCCGGTTACCTGCTCGGACACGTGGCCTGCCGCCGTCTTCTGGGATCTCGGCTCGCCCAAGCTCTACACCCTGACCGTGTCGCTTGTGCAAGATGGCCGCGTGATGGACGAATCCCTGCCGGAGGCGTTCGGATTCCGCGAGTTCGAGATTCGCGGCCGGTCTTTCTTCCTGAACGGTATCAAGCTCAACCTCGTGCCCTGTTCCTACACGGCGTCAAGGGGCAACTGGAACACGATGGAGGCGATGCGCCACTGGCTCAAGGGCGCGCGGGCCGCCGGCTACAACTTCGTCTACCTCGGATGCGTGGATCGTCCGGGCAATGCGGATGTCGCCAGCCACCTGCTTCAGATCTGCGACGAGATGGGCATGCTGGCCGCTGTCACGCCGCTGGACATCGGCCACGCTTCCTATCTCCGGTTTGACCGGTCCGAAGTCTGGGCCCAGTGGACGGCGATTGTGCGCCAGCGCGTGCGCCAGGACTGGAACCATCCCTCGCTTGTTCTCTGGCGCATGAACATGAACCTGAACTGCTACAGGCAGGATCAGAACCCGCTTGTCCTCGACGGCAAGATGGCCTTCGAGCCCGGCTCCGCCTCCGCCGCCAAGGAGGCCGCCATGCTCAAGTCCAACGCCTTCGTCGCCTCGCTCGATCCCACCCGGCCCAGCTACAATCACGCCTGCGGCAAATCCGGGGCCATCTATAATCTCAACAATTACCTCGGCTGGCCCGAGCTGCAGGATCTGCGCGAATGGCTGCGCGTCTGGGCCGGGGCTGGCGAAAAGCCCCTCTTTATGGCCGAGCAGGCCGTGCCCTATCCCGGCGACTTCCAGATGCGTGACCCCACCAACTGGTGGAACAACGAGCCGTTGATGACCGAATACGGCGCGATCCAGCTCGGCGAGCGAAGCTACCGGCTCGAAGAAGACGACTACGTCGATTACTATGAGCGGTGCTGGGACGCGACAGGCAAAAAGTGGCGCTCCTCGTACGCCTATTTCTGCAACTGCTATCCGCCCATTCTGGACGAATGCACGTCCGACTACTACGAGGCCCTGTTGCCTGCTTGGCGCACGTGGGGCATCTCCGGCGGCGTCAATGCCTGGGAGAACACCTGGCGCCGCCTGATCATGCGCATACCCGGCACATCCATCCGTGCCGCTCCTCCGAATGTCCCGCTGGTGACCGACTGGCCCGATTTGCAGCGTCCCGGCTTCTCCGGCGATTCTTGGCAGTACGCGAACGGCGGCGGTGGCGAGATCCGCACCCTCTTCGACCTCGGCCGCCCCGAGGAGAAGGCGTACGTCGAGCCCACCCGGCGCGGCAAGGTCATGCCGGAACTCATTGCCCCGCTCTACGCGTACGTCGGCGGTCCCGAAAAGCAGTGGTTCACCCGGGACCACGCCTTCCGTTCCGGCGAGCAGGTCGGCAAGAGCATCGTCCTGCTCAATGACCTGCGGCACGCCAGCACTTTCTCCGTCGGGTGGCAGGTCCGCGTGAAAGGCGAGGTGGTCGCCGAGGGCAAGGAGTCCGCGACCGTCCAGCCTGCGGAGTCCGCGGTCCTGCCGTTCGCGTTCCGCGTGCCCGCCGTGAGCCGGTGCGAGCAGGGTGAGATCACGGCGACCGTTCGTACTGACGGGAAGGATGTTCCGGTTAAGCCGTTCGCGCTTCAGGTGTATCCGAAGCGCGCCGTGGAAGCGCAGACGCCGGCCGGCTGGGCGCTCTTCGACCCTGTCGGCAAGACGCGCAAGGCCTTCGAGGCCGGGGGTGTGACGGTGCCCGAACTCAAGGCGGACGGTACCCTGCCTGCGGATCTCCGGGTCCTTATTGTCGGCTGCAACGCGCTGTCAACCGCGGAGGGCGCCGGACTTTTCGCCGGCCTCGCCGAGCGCGTCGCGGGCGGCCTCCAGGTCGTCGTCTTCGAGCAGACCGCCGATGCGTTGACCAAGACCTTCGGGCTACGTTGCTTCACCCCGGGGGCGCGGCGCGTTTGGCTTCGCGATCATGCGCATCCGATTCTCGCCGGCCTGGCGAACGAAGACCTCGCCGACTGGAGGGGGGCAACCACACTCGGTCCGCTGGACGGCCCGCCCGAGAGCCTGGATGTCTCGCAGCGCTGGAAGCGCGTTTGGCGCTGTTCGCAGAACGGCGTGGTGGCCTCGACCCTCGTTGAAAAACCCCACACCGGCTCTTTCAAACCGTTGCTCGACACCGGCTTCGACCTCCGTTACACCCCGCTGTGGGAGTGTGTCGACGGCGCGGGCCGCATGCTCTTCTGCCAGCTCGACGTCACCGACCGCATCGGCACGGATCCCGTCGCGGACACCCTCCTGCACAACCTGACAGAGGCGGTGCGCGGCTGGCAGGCGCCTGTGCGGCGCACCGCCACGGTCATCGGTCAGTCCGCAGGCGTGCCGCTGAAAAGCTTGCCCGTTTTCTCCGGGACTCTCTCTCCCGCAGGAGCGGACAGGCAGATCGTCGTCCTGACTTCAGGCTGCGCTGCCTGGCTGAAGGACAACGCCGCGGCGGTCCGGGCTTTCCTGACGGGGGGCGGCCACGTTTTGGCTGCCGGCCTCTCCGATGCGGACGGCGAAGCGCTCAGGCTCGCGTCCGGTGCCGCGTTTACGGTCGGCCGTCAGACGCTTTGGCTCAACCCGCTCTCCGGCAAATTGCCGCCCGCTTTCCGCGGCGTTTCCCCGGCGGAGATTCATTGGCGCAAAAAGCTCGCGGTCGCGGGCGTTGCGACGGTGCCCGCCGGCGGCTGGCGGTCCGAGACCGGCGTCCTCGCGACGATTCCTGCGGGGTCGGGTGAGATCGTCTGGCTTGCAGCGTCACCGCAAGACTTCAATCTGGAAGAACGCCCGGATCTGGTCTTCACGCGGGTCAACACGGAGCGGCTTTACACGATCGTTCTGGGCAACCTGGGGGGTTCGGCGGGGGGCCGCTGGCCTTCTTGCCTCGGCGCGCAAGCCGCCGAGGCGGACGTTTCGGCGTTTTACACCGACAAGCGTCAGCCCCGCGACGATCCCTATGCCGATATGCGGTGGTAGCGCGGAGGATCCTTGAGCGGCCGTTTGTCACATGGGGGGCGAGGCTGCGCCGAGCCGGTCATGGGCTACACAATTTGTGAAACCGCTCAAGGCGTCGTTTCGGAATGCACGCATGGATGCGCCGAAGCGGCGTTTGAAGAGGTTCTTGAGCGAGTTGGCGTTCCTGAAGCCGCAAAGGTAAGGAATGGAGGAGATCGGCGTCTTGGTTGCTTTGAGAAGCCTGGATACCTCAGCAAGCTTGGTTTCGGTAATGAGCTCGCCGACGGTCTGCGATTGCGTCTGGCGGAAGCGGAGGTCGAGAAGGGTCCGCGAAACGCCGAGGTGCTTCGCCACCTCGCCGGGCGTTATGCCGTCCTTCGCATGGGCGGCGATATAGTCCTTCGCCTTGGAGATCACGTTCTGCGCGGGCGGCTGGTAGGCGGTCGAGCTGCGGAGGACCACCCGCTTCACGCCGAAGACCAAGCGCCGCGCGCGCTTCGCATGGATGCCGCGCATCATCGGGTCGAGGAGTTCCGCGGCGGCTTTGCCTTCGGCGAAGAAGTCCGGTTCGACCGAGGAAATGCCCGGCGTCACGATGTCGCAGACGTAGGGGTCGTTGTCGATGCCGAGGACGGACAGCTTCTGCGGAACTTCGACGCCCGCCTTGGCCGCGGCGACAATCACCTCGGCCGCGCGGGCGTCGTTGGCGGCGAGAATGGCGGCGGGGTAGTCGAGCCCCTTAAGGAAGCCGATCAGCCGAGCGAGGTCTTCTTCGGCGGTTTTTCCCGAGGGCGCGTAGTTCTTCACATTGCCGCCGGTTTCTTCGGTGAACGCCTTGGCGCGCATTTCGGACCAGTCGGCACCCATGCGGTCGTGCACGAAGGCAGTGCTCTTGAAGTTGCCGATGTCGTTGAAGAGTTTTGCCGCAACTCTGGCGATTTCCCGCGAATCGTTGCGGATGACGATGAGGTTCTTCCGGCGGCGCAGTTCCGGCGGATCGTTGTCCATGACCACGGCAGGACACTTCAACCGCGACAGGAAGGAAAAGAGATCCTTGTCGTATCGAACCGAGAGGATGAGCCCGTCGAGTCCGTCCGCGGCGGCGGCCCTCAGGGTTTCCGCGGTTATTTCGGACTGCGTGCGCAGGATCTTCAGGTCCCAGTCCGGGTTGGCTCCGAGATGGGAGAAGACGCCGGCGAGCTTTCGCTGTCCGGACGGCTCCGACAGGAGCATGGCGACCATGACTTTTAGCGGCCGCCTCCCGATCTTCTGATAATATCCTTCCCGATGCATAGCGGCATAGTAACATGTTTCGCTAACGATCCATAGTGATAATGTTTGGAAAATGAGAAAATTGTTGTTGGCTAAATGACCTTGCCCGCGGCGGTTTTTGGTATATTCGTGTCAAATGATAATGTGTACGTAACCGACCCGAAAGGAACGCGACTTGAATAGGATAGTTGTTTCCGATCACAGGAGGGCGATGCCATGAAAAATGCCATGTCGATTTTTGCCATCGTGTGTGCGGTGACAAGCGTGAACGCGGACGTCACCACGAACCTCTGGAACGGATCCGCTGGCGGAGTGTGGTCCGTGACAAACACCGTGGGCGAGTACACGAACTGGGTGGGGGGCGTGGCACCCGCGAGCACCAACGTGGCGCACTTTCAGCTCGATGACCAGCAGGCCATCAACACCGCAGGACCAACGTATATGGGCGGCCTCGTGTTCGAGCCCGCAGCGCTTGGGGAAGGCGAAGAGGCGCCCGCAAGTTATCTTTGGTGGCTGCAGTCGGTGCCCTACAAAGGCAGCTACTTGGCCAACACGAACGCGCTCGGCTATTTCCCGCTTTGCGTCAAAGGCGGCACGCTCGTGATCGGCAGCGACTGCGCATTTTATTCCAACGACTTCGGCAACACGCGCAAGGAGGGCGACGGCACCGTGCGCCTTTCGTCCTTCTATCCTTCCGGCAGGCCCCGCCGCACGTTCGAGGTGGCGGACGGCCGGGTGATCCCGATGGTGGATTCCGCGCTCGCCTTCACGGACGTGCGCGTGACGGGTGCAGGCACGCTCACGCTCTCGAACTACACCTCGCAGGTGGTGCTGGGGTCGCTCCAAAGCGAAACGGGCGCGGCGATCCCGCTTGCGGGCAACGATCTCCAGCTCGGCGCCACGCGCACGGACTTCCTCACCGACGCCGTCTCCGGCACGGGCCGCGTGACCGCCGTGGTGAAAAACCTGTACGTGACGAACATCGCCGAGAACATCACGTACGGCGCGCGCGCCGGGCGCTTGCGCCTCGACTCGAAAACGCCCGCCGCCGTGCCGTTCGCGAAGTATGATTTCGAAGAATCCCTCACGCGGGACTCCTCGGGCCACGGACGCGACCTCGTCCCGGGCGGCGCGGTCACGCGCTACTACGACGAAACGCGCGGCGGGTACGTGGCGCGCTTCACGGGCACGGCAACCTCGGGCGGCGAACTCGTGGCCACCGTCACGAACACCACCGAGCTCACGGGCGATTCAGACTACACGCTCAGCTTGTGGGCGAAGACCTTCGCCACGCCCGTCGCGAACGGCTACCCCTCGATGGTCGCGATCGGATCGCAGCTCGTCGACCACAGCGTCGTGCAGTTCCGCTTCGTGAACAGCTCCTGCAACACGCTCCTGCTCGGCCACTGGAACGGCGCGGGCGACAGGACCAATCTTCCGGGACCTTCGGACCCCACGCAGTGGCACCACTACATGGCGATGCGCGAAGGCTGCCGCCTCACCGTGTGGCTGGACGGCGTGAAGGTGCTCGACGAGCGGAGCATCGTCCTCGAAATGACGCTGCCCGAGACCGTGCAGATCAGCGTCGGCCGCCTGCCGGGGATGGAACGTTTCTTCTGCGGTGACATCGACGACGTGCGTATCTACTCGCGCGCGCTCGGCCCCACGGGCGTCGCGCAGCTCCTCGCCGGCAAAGAACCGGTTTCGGACGGCGACCTCGCCGGCGCGGCGGGCGCGCCGGTGGCGATTCCCGCGAACGCGCGGCTGCGCACCGAACTCAACGGCGAAATCCAGCTCGCCGGCACGCAGACCGTCGCCCGCGTGGCCGGCAACGCCGCGCGCGGCGGCATCGTGATGAGCGCGGGCGGCGAGCTCGCGATGACGGGACCGGGCGCCTACAACGCGGGCGTGCGCGGCGCGAACGTGTTCGCGAAGACCGGCCCGGGCGTGCTCGCGCTCGGCGGCGCGCTCGAACACACGGGCGGCACCGAGGTGCGCGAAGGCACGCTCATTCTCCAGAGCGAGGCCACGCTGCCGCAGCCGTTCGCCATCTACGACTTCGAAGAAGACGACCTCGGCGTCGACGCCACGTGCGGCGGGTACAACCTCACCACCCAGAGCGGCGTCACTCGCGAGTACGATGCCGGGCGCGGCGGCTGGGTGGCGAGATTCCCCGGCACGTCGACGCAGAAGCTGGAGGCGACGGTGACCTCGCCGGTCTTCGCGGGCAACACGGACTACACGGTCAGCGTGTGGGCGAAGCCCGATGCGGACTGCGGCGTCGCGGGCACGTTCGTTTCGCTGGGTAACCAGAGCGATTTTCAGGAGGTTGTGTTCCGCTACAACGGCATTTCCGCCGGCACGCTCTGCCTCTCCCACTGGGGCGTCACGCTCGACTTCGCCGCCGTCACATCGCCCGCGAATCCGCAGGGCGCGTGGCACCACTACGTGGCCGTGCGCAAGGGGAGCGCGTACACCGTGTACTGCGACGGCGCGCAGACGTGGGCGACGAACAGGGCGGGGTCTCTTTCGATCCCGCTCTCGAAACAGGTGTGCATCGGGCGGCAGCTCAACAGGACGGACCGCCCGTTCAAGGGGCTCATCGACGACGCGCGCATCTACACCGAGGCGGTCGACGCGGCGGGCGTGCAGCGCCTCTACGCGGGCAAGGATCCCGTGGCGATCGCGCGCGGGGCGGTGCCGGAAGCGAACGCGGACGTTCCCGCGCCCGTGCTGCACTACGCGTTCGAGGATGCGTCCAACATGGGCAAAGACTCCGCCGGCACAAACACCCTCTCCAAGTTCGGCACCGGCAAACTCTCGCTCATCGACTCGCCTCTCGGCGGCAAGGCGCTCAAGTTCGACGCGTACACTCCCGTCTACCTGCGCAGCGCGGGCTTTCCGGAGGCGATCCCGTCGAACGGACAGCCGTTTACGCTGTCGTTCTGGCTGCAGACCAACCAGGCGGACGAGTTCACAAAACAGGACGTCAGCACGCAATACCCCACTTTCGTCTCCTGGGGTTGTCCCACGAACGCGACGATCGGCTACATGCTCAGCTACTGGCACGACTGGAACAGAGCCTGGAGCGCGCGCTGCTACGTGCGCAAAGAGGGCGGCGCCAACTCGATCGACCTCAGCTCCGGCGTCACGGTTCCGGGCCTCCACGACTGCGATGCCTCCCAGCGCTGGCACCATTTCGCCTCGACGTACCATCCCGGCGTGGGCGTGCGGAACTTCGTGGACGGGCAGTACGTGGACGGTTTCTCGGCGAACGGCGCGTTCACGAGCGATTCTGCGCGCGACGGCGGCTACTTCTATCTCGGCGCGAAGACCACGGCAACTTGGGCGTTGTTCCGCGGCGCGCTCGACGAAGTGAAGGTGTTCGATCAGGCACTGAGCGTGCACC
>CAZOIS010000046.1:0-29504 GCA_964579865.1 uncultured Lentisphaeraceae bacterium
AGGAAATCGTGAAGGACGAGCTTCGGGTGATCAAGCGCGACGGCCGGCGCGAGGAATTCAGCCGGCTGAAGCTGGAGCGGGGCCTGATGCGGGCCTGCGAGAAGCGCCCGATCAGCGCGGATCAGATCCACGACCTCGTCGACCAGGTCATCGAGAGTTTCGAGGGCGAGAGCGAGGTCACCTCTGAACAGATCGGATTGGCGGTGATGACCCGGCTGCACCGCCTCGACGATGTGGCCTACATCCGCTTCGCCTCCGTCTATCGCCGGTTTGCGGATGTGAACCAGTTCCTCAAGGCCGTCAAGGACATGGTGGAGAAGTAAGCCGTGTACAAGCTAGCCGTCTACGTTCCGGCGTCGCATCTCGAATCCGTGAAGGCCGCGCTGTTTGCGGCTGGCGCGGGCCGCTATGCCGGCTATGACCAGTGCAGCTGGCAGGTCCTTGGCCAAGGCCAGTTCCGTCCGCTGGCGGGGAGCGCCCCGTTCATCGGGCAGACCGGCGTGGTCGAGCAGGTGCCCGAATACCGCGTGGAGATGATCTGTGCCGACGAGGCGGTTGCCGCAGTCGCGGCCGCGCTGCGCGCCGCACATCCGTATGAAGAGCCGGCGTTCGATTTCGTCCGAATGGCGACGGTGCCCGTCGCGAGTCGTTAAGGCCCTGAGCCGAAGGCCGGTACAGGTGCTTGGCGTGTCGTGGACACAGTGAGGAGGCGAGCTCGTCATGAGGCCCAACCCTTTTTCAAGGCTGGCCGGCCGTTCGGCCATACAGATCATGTGCCTGGCCACGGGCATGTTGCTGTTGGTCTCGGCGGTTGTCTGGAAAACAGCGCGTCATGCCGACCGTCATCTGCGTGAAGAGCTGCTGGTGCAGGCGCGGATGATCAAGCAGACCGTCGACATCCAGGACCTCAAGACGCTCTCCGGCTCCAGCGAAGATGTCGATAAGCCGGCTTTTAAACAGATCCGGGACCGGTTGGCCGATTTCAAGCAAACCAACTCCAGGTACCGTTTTTTATACATTATAGGGCGGCGGGCGGGCGGCCAGGTCTTCTTTTATCTGGACTCAGAAAACGTCAATTCAGAGTTGTATTCGGCGCCGGGCGAAGAATACGGGGAGATCTCCGCGGAGGAGGCCCGTGTGTTCGACTCCAAAACGGCCATCGTGAGCGGCCCCTCCTCGGACCGCTGGGGGACCTGGGTCTCGGCGCTGGTGCCGATCATCGATCCGCCGACGGGGGCTGTGGCCGGCGTGTTGGGCATTGACATTGATGCCTATAACTGGAAATGGGATGTGGCGGCCCGCACGGCGTTGCCCGTCAGCCTTCTGCTGGCGTTGGTGATCGCTGTGACCGCCGGCCTTCTGTCTTTCCGTCCCCAACACGACCACGTGGACCTCAAGCCGATCCAGAAGCGCCTGATGGTGCCGCTCGCGGCCGTTCTGCTGCTTATCACGGTGGGTGCCGTTTCTCTGCTGATGGTCCAGCATCGTCAGAGTATGGATATGGTCTTCCGGACAACGCGGTCCGAAATCGAGTCCGACCTGAATGCCGCCGTGAACAAACAAGTCGGGGTCATGAATGCGCTCGGGAATGTCTTGGCTGCGGAACCGGTCTTGGTTGAGGCGCTCAAGTCGCGGGACAGGGAGCACCTGCTGAAAACGTATGTGCCGGTGTTCTCGACGATGAGGTCAGATCAATCTCTCACCAGCTTCGCACTGATTGGCACTGACCGGGTATGCCTGGTGCGTTTCCACCTGCCAGAGAAATACGGCGATCGGATGGATCGGCCCATGTTGATAGAAGCCGAGCGCAGCGGTGTTTCCGTATCGGGGCTCGAGTTGGAGGCCGAGGCATCCTTGATTCTGCGGGCCGTTCATCCGGTCTATGAGGGCCGCACGCTGGTTGGGTACATTGAGATGGGGATGTCTTTCGAGAAGATCGTCGACGCCTTGGCTGCCGATGACGGCGCCAAGTATGCCGTCGCCATCCGCAAGGAGTATTTGGACCGGACCGGTTGGGAGGAGACGCTGCGGCAGCTCGGACGGCCTGCCATTTGGGACCGGTTCGCCGCGTCTGCGCTGATTTATGCCACCCTTTCCACCTTTCCCGCCGACATCGCCCAGGCGCTTGATGCGTGGCATCCCGCTTCGTCGCGCGACGTGCTCGAAACCTCCTCCGGGGGGCAGAAATGGGGCGTCATGACGGTCCCGCTGAAGGATGGACGCAAAAGAGAGATCGGCGATCTGATCGTGCTGCTCAACACCACGGAGGCAAAAGTGGTCCAGGCCCGGTTGAGGGCGGTCGGACTGGGCGGCGGACTGGTGCTCTTGGTCGGCCTGCTCAGTTTCCTTTACGTGCTGCTGCGCCGCACCGATAACAGTATCCGCCTGCAGCAGCTGAAGCTGCAGAAAAGCGAGCAGCGGCTGAGTGCCACCTTGCGCTCGATCGGCGACGGCGTCATCACCACGGATGCCGCCGGCCGGATCACGGATCTGAACGCCGTGGCGGAACGGCTGACCGGCTGGACAACGGCTGAGGCGGCGGGACGTTCCTTAAAAGAGGTCTTCCGCATCATCGACTTGATGACCCGAGAGGACTCGAGCAACCCCGTTGAAAAGGCGATCCGTGAAGAGAAGGTGGTTGAGTTGGCCAACCATACGGTGCTTGTTGCCAAGGACGGCACGGAATATCAGATTGCGGACAGCTGTGCGCCCATCCGCGACGCAGATCAGCATGTCCTCGGTGCCGTGCTCGTCTTCCGGGATGTCAGCGAGGAGTACCGGCGCCGGGCGATCCTGCGTGCCAGCGAGGAGCGATACCGCGCCATATTCGAAAAGAACGCGTCCATCCAGTACCTCATGAACGTCTGTGACGGAAGAATCGTTGACGCGAATCCGGCGGCGTGCGCGTTCTACGGCTATACGCGGGAGCGCATGCGGCAGCTGCACATCTCCGACATCAACACGATGTGGCAGTCGAAACAGCATGAAATACTGGCGAAGGCACGCGCCGAAGGCTGCCCCCGGTTTGAGTTCCGGCACCGGCTGGCCGATGGCCAGATCCGGGATGTCGAATCGTATCTGTGCACCTTGACCATTGATGGGCGGGAATGCCTGTACGCCATTGTTCACGACATTACAGCGCGTAAACAGACGGAAGCGGAGCTGAACAAGGAGCAGGTGTTGGTTCGGACACTGATGGAGAACGTTCCTGAGCACATCTATTTCAAGGACGCCGAGAGCCGCTTCGTCATGATCAGCCGGCGGCAGGCGGAAGCGTTTGGACTTCCCGATCCCGCGTTGGCGGTCGGCAAGACGGACTTCGATTTCTTCACCGAAGAACACGCCCGCCCGGCGTTTGAGGCTGAACAGGAGATCGTCCGGTCCGGCAAGCCTATCGTGGACCTCGAAGAAAAGGAAACGTGGCCCGATGGCTCTGCCACGTGGGTCTTGACGACCAAGATGCCGCTGCGTGACAGAGACGGGAACATTATCGGAACCTTCGGCGTTTCGCACGACATCACGGCGCGCAAGCGCATCGAGCAGGAACTGCGCGAGAACGAAAGCCGATTGCGGGCGATCACCGACGCGGCGCAAGAAGCGATCGTGATGATGGATGAGGAGGGACGGATTTCCTTCTGGAATCCGGCGGCGGAGCGCATCTTCGGCTATTCTAGCGCGGAAATTCGGGGACAGACAATGAGCGAGCTGCTCGTGCCCTTGCGTTTTCGCGACGAGTATCAGAGCCGGCTGAAGGTGTATTTGGAAAAGGGCCAAACGGGCGCCAGCGACGCGCCCGTCGAGATGCAAGCCCTTCGCCGGACGGGCGAGGAGTTCCCGGTCGAGCTTTCCTTGTCGCTCAAACAAAATGAGGGGCGTTGGCATGTGGTGTGCATCGTCCGGGATATCACCCTGCGCAAACGGGCACATGAAGAATTGCGCGCGAGCGAAAACAGGCTGCATGCGATCACGGATGCGGCTCAGGACGCGATCCTGGTGATGGATGCGGAGGGGCGGATTTCCTTCTGGAATCCGGCGGCGGAGCGCATCTTCGGCTATGCGCAGGACGAGGTGATCGGCCGCGACCTGCACGAGCTGGTCGCGCCGCAGCGTTACCGTTCGGCCTATCAGGCCGGGATGGCGAAGTTTTATAAAACAGGTGAAGGCGCTGCTGTCAACAAGAAGATCGAGCTGCAGGCGCTCCGCAAGACGGGCGAAGAAGTGCCGGTTGAGCTGTCGCTCTCCGCCCTGCACCTCGAGGGACGCTGGCAGGCGGTGGGCATCATCCGCGACATCACCGAACACAAACGGGATAAAGAAGCGCTGATCGAAACCAACCGGCAACTCAACGAGGCGATGGCCCGCGCCAATGAGATGGCGGAGCAGGCGCGGCAGGCCAGCACCGCCAAGTCCGACTTCTTGGCCAACATGAGCCACGAGATCCGGACGCCCATGAACGGCGTGATCGGCATGACCGGCTTGCTGCTCGACACCGAGTTGACGGACGAGCAGCGGCGCTATGCCGAAACCGTGCGGACCAGCGCGGAGTCCCTCCTCGGCCTCATCAACGACATCTTGGACTTCTCCAAGATCGAGGCGGGCAAGATGAGCTTGGAGATTTTGGATTTCGATCTTCAAGAACTCGTCGAAGACCTGGCCGCGACCATGGCGTTGCGGGCGCAGGACAAGGGGCTGGAGATGCTGTACAGCATCGCAACCGAGGTGCCGACGCAGTTGCGCGGTGATCCCGGCCGCTTGCGCCAGATTCTCACGAACCTCGTGAGCAACGCCATCAAGTTCACCCAGGCCGGAGAGGTGGCGATCCGCGTGATGTTGGAATCTGAAAAGATGGACTCCGTCCTGCTCCGGTTCTCGGTGCGCGACACCGGCATCGGCATTCCGGAGGAGAAGATCGGTCTGCTCTTCGAGAAGTTCATGCAGGCAGACACCTCGACCACGCGCAAGTATGGCGGGACCGGGCTGGGGCTGGCCATCTGCAAGCAGTTGGCGGAGCTCATGGACGGCGAGGTGAGCTTCGTCAGCGAAGAGGGCAAGGGGTCGGAATTTTCGGTGACGGCGCGCTTCGGGAAGCAGGCCGAAGGGGTGCAGCCCGTTGTGCCGGTGTCGGCTGATCTTCGCCATGTCCGCGTTTTGGTCGTCGACGACAATGCGACCAGCCGAGAAATTCTGACCACCTATATGACGTCTTGGGGGATGCGGCCTGTCGAAACCTCGAACGGGCCTTCGGCGATCCAAATGCTCCTCCGGGCGGCGGGGACGGGCGACCCCTTCCAGTTGGCGGTTCTGGACATGCAGATGCCGGTGATGGACGGGGAGATGCTCGGCCAGGCGATCAAGGCGGATGCTCGGATCGCAGGAACGCGTCTCGTGATGCTCACTTCGCTGGGGATGCGGGACAATGCCGCCCATTTCCTGCAGATCGGCTTCGAGGCCTGCCTCACTAAGCCGGCGCGCCATCAGGAGTTGAAGCGCGCGCTGTCGCTGGCTCTGACGGACAAGGCTACGATGGTTCCGCAGTCGGCCACCAAGCGCCCGGACGCCAAGGATTTGCAGGCGCAGTTTGCCGATATCAAGGCCCGTATCCTGCTGGCGGAAGATAACATCACCAACCAGCAGGTGGCGTTGGGTATCCTCAAGAAACTGGGCTTGCGCGCCGATGCGGTCGCCAACGGCGCCGAAGCCATCAAGGAGTTGGGGACCGTCCCCTATGACCTGGTGCTCATGGATGTGCAGATGCCGGTCTTGGACGGACTGGAGGCCACGCGGCAGATCCGCGGTGGGCCGGCACCGGTGCTCAACCGGGATGTCCCCATCGTCGCCATGACCGCACACGCCATGCAGGGCGATCAGGAAAAGTGCCTGGCCGCCGGCATGAACGACTATGTTTCTAAACCGGTGACGCCGCAGGCATTGGCCCGGGTGCTCGAAAGGTGGCTCCGAAAGAAAGAACACGCGAACACGGGCTCGGCCGGAAACATCCGCCAGACGACCGCCGAACCGCAGCCTTCGGTTTGGGATCTCGCCGGATTGATGGAGCGCGTGATGGATGACAAGGACTTGGTGCAAAAGGTTCTGGCCGGTTTCCCGGAGGATGTCGGACAACGGCTGCTGGCGTTGAAAGCCTGTTTCGACGCGGGCGACCTCGCCGGCGTCGAACGGCAGGCGCATACCATCAACGGCGCCGCGGGCATCATCGGGGGCGAAGCTCTGCGTGCGGAGGCCTCCGCCATGGAGAAGGCGGCACGGACTGGCGACCGGGCCGGCGCTGCCGCACGGTACCCGGAATTGATCCGGCGCTTTGAGCGACTGAAAGAAGCGCTCGAATCCCAACTGAAGACGTGGAGGGACGAATCATGCGTGTCCTGATTGCGGAAGACGATCCGACTTCCCTGCTGATGCTGACGGCGGTACTCAAGAAGTGCGGATATGAAGCGGTCTCCGCCTCCAACGGCTTGGAGGCCTGGGAGGCCTTGCAACAAAGCGATGCGCCTCGGTTGGCTATCTTGGATTGGATGATGCCCGAGATGGACGGGCTGGAGGTCGTGCGCCGGGTCCGCGCGGAGAAGGCCGGGCTGCAGCCTTATGTGATCATGCTGACCACCAAGGGCGAGAAAGAGGATGTCGTGGCCGGGCTTGAGGCCGGTGCCGACGACTACCTGACGAAGCCGTTCCATCCGGCGGAGTTGCGGGCCAGGGTCGACGTGGGCCGGCGTCTGCTCGAAACGCAGGACCAGCTGGCCCGGCAGGTCTGCGAATTGCGCCAGGCGTTGGACGACATCAAGACCTTGCAGGGTATTCTGCCCATCTGCATGCATTGCAAGAAAATCAGGAATGACAAAGGGTATTGGGAACAGGTCGAGGGGTATATCAGCCACCATTCAGAAGCGCTGTTCACGCATAGCATCTGTCCCGAGTGCATGCAAAAACATTACCCGGAGCCCTCGTCTGCTCCGGAGTGGTGACCGTAAAGTCGGGCGGGGGCCGTGGACGATCCCGCCCGGACGCGAAACGGCGAATCGGCATCCGTCCCATTTGGCTTTTAAGTGTCGCCTCTTATCGGTAGACTTGCCGGCGGAAAGATGGACTGGGAGAAAAGGACACGGTATACGGCTGCGGGTAGAAACGGGCATAACAAAAGGGGGAACAGATGAAGGGGATGGCGCTTGTTGTTTTCGCGGTTTTCGCGGCTTCGGTGATGGATGCGGGAGCGGCCGGCTCAAATGACATTTTTCGCGCGGGCGCGGCGAAAGGCAATATCACGCCTCCATTGGGGGCCCCGATCATCGGCGGGTTCCATCCGTTTCCGGCGACGCATGTGCACGACGATCTGTTCGCCAAGTGCCTTGTGCTGGACAACGGCAAGACGCGCGCCGCGTTTGTCGTGTGCGATCTGCTCGGTCTCTCGCGCGGCGTGAGCGATGAGGCGCGGCGGCTGGTCCAAGAGGAGACCGGCTTGTCCGCCGGCAATGTGCTCGTCTCCGCGACGCACACCCACTCGGCGATCAGCGCGCTGGGGGGGCGGTATAATCTCACGCCCGAGCTGGACGACTATCAGAAATTCGTGGCGCGACGCATCGCTGACACGGTGCGCTGCGCGATCAACAACCTGGAGCCCGCCCGCATCGGCTGGGGCACCGCGTCGGTGCCTCAGCACGTCTTCTGCCGTCGCTGGTTCCTGAAGCCCGGCACCATGCCGGTGAATCCGTTCGGCAGCACGAATGACCTGGTGAAAATGAACCCGGCGCGGGCCAGCGCGAATCTGGACCGGCCCGCCGGCCCGACTGATCCCCAGATCTGCCTGATCGCCGTGAAAGCGCTCGACGGTCGGCCGCTCGCGCTCTTGTCGAACTACTCGCTGCACTACGTCGGCGGTGTGCGCGGCGCAGACATCTCGGCGGATTACTACGGCATGTACAGCGACCGCATCCAGCAGCTGCTGGGCGCGGACCGTCAGGATCCGCCCTTCGTCGCCCTGATGAGCAACGGCACGAGCGGCAACATCAACAACATCGATTTCACCAAACCGGGCGAGAAACTGCCGCCGTATGCCCGGATGCGGACGGTCGCCGACGATGTGGCGCAGGCGGTCCACGCGGCGTATCAGCGTGTCCTGTGGTGCGACACGGTCCCGCTCGCCGTGTCGTTCGAGGAAATCGATCTCGCCTTCCGCCATCCGACGCCCGAGCAGTACGAACGCGCCAAAGACGTGCTCGCCAAGCTCGCGCCCGGCGTCAAGCCGAACACGCTGGAGGAGATCTACGCCGCGCGCACGCTGGAGGTCGCGGCCGCGCCGGAGCGCTGGCGCTTCGCGCTGCAGGCCCTCCGCGTCGGCGACGTCGGTATCGCCACCTTGCCGAACGAGGTCTTCAGCGAAATCGGCTTGGAGATCAAAGCCCGCAGCCCGTTCAAGCCGACGTTCGTGGTCTCGCTGGCGCACGGGTATTTTGGCTACCTTCCGACGCCGGAACAGCACAAACTGGGCGGATATGAGACGTGGCTCGGCACCAGCCGGCTCGAAACCGAAGCGTCGACGAAAATGAGCGATGCGTTGGTGCGCATGTTGAAACAGCTGGATGCGCCGGCACCATGAAAGGGGCGGAGATGAGCGTGGTAAAACGGATGGCAGGCCTGTCGCGCCGCGGTTTTCTCGCGGCGGCAGGAGGTGCCGTTGCGGGGTGTTGTGCAGGAAACGGGGCCGCTGGCAAAAGGCGCGGGCCGCTGGTTACGTTCGGGATGGTCACGGACTTGCATTCCGCCGACTTGGCTCCCAACGCCGGTCGGCATTACCGCGAATCGATTGCGAAGTTGGACGCGTGCGTGTCGGACATGAACCGGCGCGGCGTCGATTTCCTGATCGAATTGGGCGACTTCAAAGACCTGGGCGCGACCGCCGACGCGACGTCCGCGAATCTGCACGCCGTCGAGGCGGCCTTCCGGAAGTTCAACGGGGCGCGGTACCATGTGCTGGGAAACCATGACATGGACCGGATTGCGAAGGCGCAGGCGCTCGCGACGATTGAGAACACGGGTATTCCCCGCGACCGGTCTTATTACTCGTACGACGTGAATGGTGCCCATTTCATCGTTCTGGACGCGACGTTCCGCCCGGACGGCACGCCTTACGATTCCGGGAATTTCAAGTGGACCGAGTCGTTTGTGCCCCCGGCGGAACTGGCTTGGCTGGAGCGCGACCTCACGAAAACGCGGCTGCCGTCCATCGTCTTTATTCACCAGTTGCTTGACGGCGACCAAGACGCTTATTTCGTGAAGAACGCGGCGGCGGTGCGACGCGTTCTCGAGCAGAGCGGGCGCGTCCACGCCGTTTTCCAGGGCCACTATCACGAGGGCAAGTATGCGAACGTCCGGGGGATCCACTACTACACGCTCAAAGCGATGGTGATGGGCTCCGGCCCGCAGAACAACGCGTACGCCACCGCCGACGTGTATCCGGACGGCAGTGTGAAGGTCACCGGTTTTCAGCGTGCGGAGTCGCGGGTGCTCGCCGTGGGGTGACGCGCAAGAGGAGGAGACCGCTCGCATCCGCGTCGGGGCCGTCGCGGTCTGCCTGTATGAGATCCGTGTCGCACATCAACAGAAGGCTTAGCTGATATCACGCATGAATCCGAAAATTTCCCGTTTGCTTTGGATCGTTGTTCCCTGTCTGCACGTCGCGGCCGATCTGGTGCCGCTGGCCGATGAGGCCGCGCTCAAGCCGTGGAGCAAAAAGATCAACACCTCCCTGTCGCGGGCTGAAGGCGGCGCGCTGACGATGGCGGTGCGCACCGGCGACTTTAACTTCGGCTGGTCGCAGTGCCCGCTTCCCGCCGGCGCCGTACCGCCGCAGGCCGCGGGCGTTTACGGGCGGTTCCGCGCCGCGCCCGGAACCCAGGGCCAGCTTGCGCTGATGATGCTCCTGCTCAACGGCAAAGAGACGGACTACTATGCGTGCAGCCAAGGGTCGCTTGCCGAGAGCGGTGGCGCGTGGATCGAGTTCTACGCGCCGCTCTCCGATTTCCGGCCGGACCGGAACGCCAAGGCACGGACGCTGAAACCCGGCATGATCCGAGCGGGTGACCGCCTTCAGCTGAATTTCAATAACGTGGTTGGTTCCAAAGCGGTCGCGGAGTTTGACCGGTTGCGCTTCATGGAAAAGGAAGAGGCCGAAACCGTCGGCCGCACGATCCGGCGCGCGTCCCTTGCCCGCACGCTGTTGCCGGATGCGCAATGCGCAGGTGCGCCGCATCCCCGTTTGTTGCTCAATCCGGCCCGGCTGCAACGCGTCCGCGCCAAAGCCGCGGCCGGCGGCGATGCGCAGGCGGCCTTTGGCGCGCTGGTGAAGAATCACGCGGAAGGGTATTTGCGGAATTACAATGCCGCGGCCCCGCTTGACAAGGTCTTGAACTTCGAGCCGACAGGCGAGGTCAACGCCCATCAGCGCAGCGGACAGCTGGAGGGGCGTCTGACATCGGCCGTGATCCCCATCGAGATTCTGGCGGCCGCCTATCAGATCACGGGCGACGAGCGCTATGGCCGCCACGCCGCGAAGGCCCTGGTGAACGCGGCCCGTGCGCTCGATGCCGACAATGCGGTGCTCAACAGCGGGTTTTATTATACCCGCACCTTCTATGTGCGCGCGCTGGCTTTCGGTTACGATTGGCTCTGGCCGCTGCTTGCGCCCGAAGAACGCCGAGACGTGAAGACCACGCTGCTCGGTTTCGTGCTCCAGATCCATGCCGACAGTTGGACTGCGGGCTGGGGCCGCCGCCCGCTCCACCGCGTGTGGAACTGGAATCCGGGACTGGTGAGCTGCGCGGGCTTGGGAATGTTGGCCTTGGAGGGCGAGACGACCGCCGCCGAGAAAGCGGTTCTCTTCGATCTGCGCAGACACTTGCGCGATTATCTCACGCTGGGTATCGATGCCGACGGCGCGTGCCACGAAGGTCCCAACTATATCGCCTACGGGATCGGCGCGGGTCCCGAATTCGCCGAATGCCTGCGTGAGCAGGGGCGCGGCGATCTCTTCACGGAGACCAACTGGAAACTGATCCCGCCTTGGCTGACGGCGGAGATGTTGCCGGATCACCGGCGCTGGAATAACCTCTCGGATTGCGGCCATGGCCAAGGCCCGTCTCCCGTCTACAGCTACACGTGCGGCCGTTTGTCCGAGTTGTCCCGATCCGCTGCCGCCGTGCCGGGAGAGCGCCTGTCGCCCTCGGAACCCCTGCTGGCATCCAAAGACTTCCTTTGGCAATTCGCGGAAACGCCCGGCCCGCGCTTGCTCAGCTATCCCGCGTTGGCATCGCTCATGGGATGGGTATGGGAGGACGGCCTTGACCGGCGGATCGCGTCTTCCAGCGCGCCGTCCGTGTTGGCTTATCTGCTTTTCCACGAGCCATGTCCGGTGGCTAAAGATCCGGCGGCGCTCCTGCCCGACGCACTGCATTTTCGCGGACGCGGGTTGGCGGTTTCGCGGACGGGATATGGCTCAAACGACTTGCTTTTCGCGGTGGAAGCCGGGCCGCATGCGGCGGGCCATGATCAGGCGGACAAAGGATCCTTTACCCTATACGGGTACGGGGCCGATCTCGCGATCGACAGCGGCTACGGCAACGACGGCGAAGCGCTGAAAAGCGGCAGCAGTCACGCCCATAACATGGTGCTCATCAACGGAGAGGGGCAGCCGATGAACTGGCATAACCAGAGCAGTGGCCACATCAGCGGCTACCTCCATGGCAGCCTGCTGGACTGGGTGCGCGTCGATGCCCGTGAGGCGTGGGCTGTCCGTTACGACGGAGAGTGGCGGCCACAGCCCGCAGCCGAACCGTTGGACAAGGCGTTGCGCCACTTCCTCTTTGTGCGCGGTCACGGTGCGGTTCCGCCCTACCTCGTGGTGATGGATGATATCCGCAAGGACGGCAAGCCGGCGGATTACACGTGGCTCTGGCATATCCCTGCGGGCATGCGTTTCAAGGCGGCCGCGGGCTCCTGGTCTGCCGTTCCCATGCAGCTCTCCGGATCCGTTCTTACGACGGCGTCGGGACGTCCTCGGGGCGGCGCGCGTTTCACCTTTACGGTGCCTGCTGAGGGCCGTTATCTGCTTGCGGGCCTGACCCGCGCGGGCGGCGAGGACGAGGGCAAGTCCGACAGTTTTTTTGTGAGCATCAATGGCGGCAAACGCGCGACGTGGAATCTGCAAAGCGGAAAGAACTTCGGCTGGGAAGTCTTTGTGCCGGGTGAGGCGGACGTGACGAATCTCTTGGCGCTCAAGGCGGGCGAGACCGTGCGCGTCGAACTCGCCGCGCGGGAAGCTGAGGCGCAGCTCAGCAAGCTGGCCTTGATTCTGGCGGGGACGGACGTGACGCTTGCGCCGGACGGACAACCCGCGGGCGGCGTGACCCTCACGGCGGACGAGGCCGAATTAATGGATCCGCCGCTGTTGCGGCAACCCATCCCGAGGATGGCTCAGCGCGATGCGAGGCTGACGGTCTTTCCGGTCACCACCGATGCGCGTCTGTTTACGAACCAATGGTTCGCGACCTCGCGCGAAGGGATGCATCCGCGCCTGGCGCATACGGTCAACGCCGTCGAACCTCGCTTCCTGATGGTATTGGTGCCCGGTACAGGCGCAACACCGCTGCCGCAGGTGCGGCGTCTCGCGATGGACAAGGGTGTCGGCGCGGAAATCGTTTGGGACGGCGTGACGGACCAGGTCCTCTTCGGTTCAGGCGAGATCTGCCGGGCCGCCGATATGGCGAGCGACGGCCATGCCGCGTTCATCCGCCGCGAAGAGGGGAAGGTGACGCACGGGGTTTTGTTGGACGGCACCACACTCACGGTCGACGGTGTGGAGCGCGTTAAGAAATCGGGCTCGCGCGTGGCAACGGATTTCCAAACAGACAAGGCGCGGTGACCACGCCTTCACGAAAGTCGCGACGGGCGTGATGTGCGGGCCGGGACGGAGCGGCGTTTCCACTTCCATTCTTCGACTGCGCAGAAAACGCAGGGCACGATGAAGAGCGTGATCAGGCTCACGGCCATACCGCCTACCGATGGGATCGCCATCGGCTTCATGACGTCGGAGCCGCGGCCCGAGGCCCAGAAGATGGGCATCAGGCCGAAGACGGTGGTCGCGGTGGTCATCAGGCAGGGGCGGATGCGCTTGAGCCCGGCATCGATGGTGGCTGCGCGTATTTCGGCGACGGAGGTGAAAGAGCGGTCTTTGAAGACGCCCTCCAGATAGGTGGCGACGATCACGCCGTCGTCGTCCACGACGCCGAAGAGAACCAGGAACCCGACCCACACCGCGACCGACAGGTTTACGCCCCAGAGGGCGAGCATGATGAAGCCGCCGCTCGCCGAGACCAGCACGCCGAAGAAGATCACGGGCGCGAACCACCAGCGGGTGAAGCCGAGGTAGAGCATCACGAACATGATGGCCAGCGTGACGGGCACGAGGATCCGCATGCGGGCCATGGCGCGGACCTGGTTCTCGAACTGGCCGGACCACTCCCAGTAGTAGCCGGCGGGCAGTTGCAGCCGGCCGTCTTTCAGCGCCTGCCGGAGGTGGGCTTCCGCGTCGTTGACGACGGACACCTCGTCGCGGTCGCGGGTGTTCATGGTGACGTAACCGACCAGGAGCCCGCGCTCGCCTTTGATCTCTTGGGGCCCCAGAACAGTTGTGATGTCGGCCAACTGGGCGAGAGGCACCTGTGCGCCCGAAGATGTGGGCACGCTGATTCGCTGGATGGCTTCGGCGTCCTCGCGGAAATCGCGGGCGAGGCGGATGCGGATGGGGTAGCGTTCGCGCCCCTCGACCGATTCCGTCAGGTTCATGCCGCCGAGGGCCAGCTCGATGACGTCCTGCACGTCGCGGATGTTGACGCCGTAACGCCCGATGCGGTCGCGGTCGATCTCGATCTGGATGTAGGGTTTGCCGACGATGCGGTCCGCGACGATGTCGGTCACGCCGGGCACCTCGTGCAGGAGCTGCTCGATCCGCAGGCCGATCCGCTCGATCTCGCGCAGATCAGAGCCGTAGATTTTGACGCCCATCATGGCGCGGAAGCCGGTCTGCAGCATGATCAGGCGCGTCTGGATGGGCTGGAGAAAAGTGGGCAGCACGCCGGGGATGGCGGTCTTCTCCTGAAGCTCGGTCAGGATCTCGTTCTTGGTGATGCGCCGCGTTTCAGGCCATACCCACGACAGCGGTTTTCTGACGAGAACGGGCCAGTCGGAGAAGAACCGTTTGACGCCGCGGGTCCGCCACTGGTCCTCGGGCTTGAGGATGATGATGCTCTCCATCATGCCGATGGGGGCGGGGTCGAGCGCCGATTCGGCGCGGCCGAGCTTGCCGACGACCGACTCGACTTCGGGGACGCTGGCGATGGCCCTGTCCTGGGTGCTGTTGACCTGGATCGCCTGCGAGAGGGAGCCTTGCGGCAGCAGCGAGGGCATGTAGAGGAACGAGCCTTCGTCCAAGGGCGGGAAGAACTCCCGGCCCAGGCCGGGGAGGATGCGCTTTTCGCGGACGACGGTTGTCCCCGCTGCGGTTTCGGCGGCCTGTTCTTTAGGATCGGACCTGCGCCAGCGGACGCGGGTCTGCCCGCTGCCGTCTTTGAGCCGCAGGCGTTCCCAGCGGAGGTGGGCGAACTCGACGAGCGGGCGGGTGACGGCTGCGTCCGGCGGAGCGTACATGAGGCGCTTGAGCTCGGGCGACGCCGCTTCGCGTGCGAAGAGGTTGACGAAGGCCTCGACCGGATGGAGGGTTGTTCCGACGCCGAGCCAGACGCTCAGGCCGGCAAAGAGCAGGAGGCACGGCAGCGCGAGGAACGTTTTCTTGTGGGCGAGGATCCAGCCCAGCGCCGGGACGTAGCCGCTGGCGATGAGGCGCGAGACGCGGTTCTCCTCCAGCGGCTGGAAGCGTTCGCGGGCCATGCGGACCACGCAGAGGGCGACGCCCACGCCGGCGGCAATGGAGATCAGCCAACCCTCGCCGTGTCCCTTGGCGAGGCCCCAGACGAACGCCGTGTGGGTGGCGAGCGCCACGGACGCGCCGATGGCGGCGGCCATGAGGGCGACGATGCCGTTGCGCCACTTCACCGGCCGGAAGAGCAGGTAGCAGAGGAACGGGACCACCGTGACCGCGAGAACGACGGAGGAGCCGATGGCGAAGGTCTTGGTGAAGGCCAAGGGCTGGAAGAGCTTGCCCTCCTGGTCCGTCAGGAAGAAGACCGGGATGAACGACACGATGGTGTTCGAGACCGCCGTGATGATCGCCCCGCCGACCTCCGTCGCACCCTCGTAAATGAGGCCGAAGTGGCCTTTCTCGCGCTTCTCCTCTTCGGTCGCGGCGGCGATGCGGCGGTAGATGTTTTCGGACATGATGATGCCCATGTCGGCCACGTCGCCGATGGCGATGGCGAGCCCGGCCAGCGACATGATGTTGCTGTCGATGCCGAAGAGGTACATCAGGATGAAGGTGAGCGCGACCGCCAGAGGAAGCGTGGCCAGCACCGTCGCCGTGGTCCGGAGGTGGAGCAGGAAGAAGAGGATCACGAGGCTTGCGAGCAGGACCTCTTCGCTCAGCGCCTCCTGCAGCGTGGCGATGGTCTCGTTGACGATCGTGGTGCGGTCGTAGAAGGGGACGATGCTGACCTTCGAGGTCCGGCCGTTCGCGAGGGTTTTTGCGGGCAGGCCCGACTCCAGTTGGGCGAGTTTGGCTTTCACCCGCCGCATCACCTCGCGCGGGTTTTCGCCGTAGCGCATGAGCACGACGCCGCCGACGGTCTCGACACCGCCCTTGTCCAGCGTGCCGCGCCGGAAGTCGGGGCCCATCTGCACGGTCGCGACATTGCGCACGGTGATCGGCGTGCCGCCCTCTTGGCGGATGACGATGCGTTCCAGGTCTTCGACGGTCTTGATGAACCCCACGCCGCGGATGAAGGATTCGATGCCGTTGCTCTCGACCACTTTTGCGCCGACGTCGATGTTGCTCTTGCTGACGGCCTGGTAGACGTCCATCAGCGTGACCCGGTGGGCGCGGAGCTTGTCCGGGTGGAGGTCGATCTGGTACTGCTTGACGAAGCCGCCGATGCTCGCGACCTCGCTCACGCCTTCCACGGCGTTGAGCTGGTAACGCACATACCAGTCCTGGATCGAGCGCAGCTCGGCGAGGTCGAAGCCCTCGCCCTCGACCGTGTACCAGTAGACCTGGCCGAGCGCGGTCGCGTCGGGGCCGAGCACCGGCGTGACGCCGGACGGCAGCCGCTGCTGGGCCACGTTCATGCGTTCGAGCACGCGCGAGCGGGCCCAGTAATAGTCCACGTTGTCTTTGAATATGACGAAGACCATCGAGAAGCCGAATCCCGACATCGAGCGGATCGTCTTCACGCCGGGTGTGCCCGTCAGGCTCGTCGTGAGCGGGAATGTGACCTGGTCGTCCACGTCCTGCGGGCTGCGGCCGGGCCAGTCGGCGTACACGATGACCTGCTTGTCGCCGATGTCAGGGATCGCGTCCACCGGTGTGCGCACGACGGCGAAGTAGCCGGCCGCGCACAGCCCGACAACGATGAGCCCCATCAGGAAGGGATTCTTGAGACACCAGCGGATGAGTGCGTTGACCATATCGGCAGACCCCCGTTAATGCTTGTGTTGCGCCGCCCCGGCGGGTTTCTCGGGTCCGGGGACGGTGGTGGTTTCATCCTTCGGCTTCCCGCCGTGCTGATGGGCGGACGTGTCGCCCATCAGTCCTCCGGGGTAGAAGAGGCTCGGATGGCCGGTGACCTGGAACTGGCTGTCGATCATGAAGCCGCCGCGGGTCACCACGCGTTCGCCCTCTTCAAGGCCCTTGAGCACAAGATAGAACTCGCCCGTGCGGGGTCCCAAGACCACGTCGCGCGGCTCGAACAGCCCCTGCGACCGCTCGACATAAACGAGTCGCCGGGTGCCGCTGTCGAGCACCGCGCTGACCGGCACGGCGAGGTGTGCGGTTCCGGCGGAAGACGCGGCCGGCACGGGCTTGAGCTTCATGTTGCAGACCGGGCAACTGCCCGGCTCGCCGTAAGTCTTCGTGCCCTCGCACTTCATGGGGCAGGCGTACCGGGCCGCTGCCGCCGCGGCATTCGTCGGTGTTGCAAGAGCGGCGACTTCCGCCGTCCCGGGAATCCGGATCAGCGGCATTTCGCAGAGCGGACATGCGCCCGCGAGGTCCTTCAGCACCTGCGGGTGCATGGGGCAGGAGAACTTGCCCTCGACGCCGGTGGCCGCGGCCGTGCCGTCGCCCGCCAAAACTGACCGGATGACGGCGCTCACGAACATGCCGGGCTTGAGCGCGTGGTCTTGGTTCTCCACGTGGACCGGAACCCGGATGGTGCGGGTCTCTTCGTTCACGATCGGCTGCACAAACGTGACTCGGCCCTCGAACGTCCGTCCGGGCAGAGCCTCGGCGCTCAGGTCCACCCGCTGCCCGTAACGCACCCAGGCCAGGTCATATTCGTAGATGTCCAGATAGACCCAGACGGTGTCGAGGTTGGCGACGCGGTAGAGCGCGTCCCCGGCCTTGAAGGCGCTGTTCTGCACGATGGATTTCTCGATGACGGTGCCCTGTATGGGCGAGTAGAGCGTGACGCGCTCGGCGATCTTTTTGTGTTCGACCAGCGAGGTGATCTGATCCTCGGTGAGCCCCCAGCGACGCAGTTTGAGCTTGGACATTTCCGCCAGCGGCCCGACCTGTCCTCCCGTGCCGCTTTGGAGGGCGATGAGCAGCTCCTGCTGGGCGACGAGCAGCTCCGGGCTGTAGACCTCCGCGAGGTGGTCGCCGGCTTTGATGTCGACGCCCGTGAAATCGACAAAGAGCCGCTCGGCGTAACCGTCGACGCGGGCGGTGATTGTCGCGAGGGCCGACTCGTTGTACTGGATTTTGCCGACCGCTCTCATTTCGCGGGAAAGCTCCCTGCGGGTGACCGGCGTGGTCTCTACGTGGGCCATGGCCAACGCATGCTCGGAAAGCGGCAGCAGGGGGACCCCGCCGGAGCCGGTTTGCGCCGAAGCCGCCGGGATGAGGGGCATCTCGCAGATGGGGCAGTTGCCGGCCTGCGTCAGCCGGACCTGCGGGTGCATGGAGCACGTCCAGACTTGTTCGGCGGCGGCCTCGGCGGCGGCCGCAGTTTTCGGCGCCGGCCGCGACAGACAACCTCTGCCGATGACAAGCCCCATGAGCAATCCGACGGCGACCGCAAGAACGATGCGCTTTTTCATGGTTTCTCCTTACTTCTTTTGTTCGTCCGGAGTGCCGACGGTCATGTCTACACCGACGGCCCGCTCAAGACGCGCCGCCTGCATGCCTACCGTACCCTCGCTCATCGCGGTCATCACTTTCGTGTTCAGCAGGAATCGCTCGCTTTCGAGCAGGTCAAGAAAATCGACCTTGCCCGCCCGATAGCCGGCTTCGCTGGCGTTGAAACGGGCTTCCGCCTGGGGCACAAGTTCGGTGCGGTACAGGTCCAGCGTGCGCTGGGCTGTCAGCAATTTGAAATGGGAATCCTGTACGTCGAAGGCGCTCTGGCGTTCCGCGGCCTCTCGTGCCGCGAGGCTGGACGCTTGCATGCGTTCAGCCTCGCGGACTCCGGCCCTGTATTTCGACTGCCAGACGGGCAGCTCCACGCTGACGGTGAACATGAGCATGTCGTCTTCGGACTGGATGTCGCGGTACTCCAGGCCGAGCTTGTAGTCCGGCAGGTATTCCTTTTCCATCAGTTTCTTTTCGAGCCCGTAGCGTTCGATCTGCGTCTGCGCCGCCAGAACCTCGGGGCGGCGCCGTTCCGCGTCCGCAAAGAGCTTGGCGGCCTCGACTGGAACTCCGACGGCTGGAGGCTTCACGAGCGTTCCCATCGGCTCGTCGGCCCTGCGGTTGAGCAGGGTGTTCAGCTTGGCCTTAACCGTGTTTTCCTGCGCATGCAATTCGAGCGATCGTTGCTTCAGCATCGTGATCTCGGTCTGT
This sequence comes from uncultured Lentisphaeraceae bacterium, assembly GCA_964579865.1. Classification (GTDB taxonomy): domain Bacteria; phylum Verrucomicrobiota; class Kiritimatiellia; order RFP12; family UBA1067; genus DAOPZC01. The sequence goes on from CAZOIS010000046.1 coordinate 19,016, forward strand.
GCCTTGATCATGTCGGCCTGCGAACCGCTCCCGGAGGCATAGCGGGTTTCGGCGATCTTGGCCATGCGTCCGAGCACGGCTTCCTCTTCGCGGGTGACGGAGATGACCCGCTGGACAGCGTAAAGGTCGTAGAAGCTCTCTTTGACCATCATCACCACGTCGCGCGTCATGGCTTCGAGTTCGCGCCGCATGCTTTCGGCCTCTTTGGCCGCGATGCCTTCCCGCAGAGCCCGTTTTCCGAACCACGGAAACTCCTGCTGCACCATGACCCGTTTCTCGCCCGTGTCCGGCCACCGTCCGCCATCCGCCATGTCCATGCCGCCATACGTCAGCATGGGGTTGGGCAAGGCCTCAGCCTGGGCGGGCCGCTCCAGCATGGCCTCCCACTTGGCGCGAAGGCTGGCCAGTTGGGGATTATCGCTGACAGCCTGTTGGACGGCGGCGACGAGCGTGACGGTGGTGACCGCCGAGGCTTCTTGCGAATATCCCGTGGCTGCACCTGAAAGAAGCGCAGTGGCACACGGTAATAGCAGCGGGTTGACTTTCATAAAACCAAATCCTATTTGTCTTTGGGCGGCTCGGCCTTGTCGAGGGTGACCCCTTCGGCCTCGAGCTGTTTCACGTATTTGGCCGGATCCTTTTTGATCTTGGCGACACACCCGCCGCAGCAGACATAGATACGCTTGCCGTCGTAGTCGACGAACTGGGTCTTGTCGACCTCTCCGCCCATCACGGGGCACACGGTCTGCCGCTTGACCGGAGCGGCAGGAGCCTCCGCCGCAGTGCTCGCCGGGGCATTCGTGCCGGACGCTAATGCGGGGCTGACGGCTAACACGGTCAGCAGACCCCATAGAACCGATCGTTGAGCTTTCATGGTGACGCCCTTTCGGTTGATTTCAAAGCAGATCACTTTTTACAAGCATTCAGGCTTATTTGAGCCGGTTTTTTAATAGCAAAGGATGTGCCAGGGGCAACCATAATGTAAATAATTTCTATAGACCATATTTATTATCATGGAATCGATTCAACCAGCAAACATCTCGCGCCGCTACCGGCCAGAAAGTCGCTTCTGGCCGCGACAAGATGACGCGTCTTCGAGGCGGTCACGCCAGAATCCTCTGGGGCGGCCGTGGTTACGCCGTTCGTTTCTCAGGCGAACAGGGAGCGCGCAAAATCCCCGTTGCGGCGGGCGTCGGCCACGGCGTTCTTCGAGGGGTTGGAGGTTTCAAGCACGATCCAACCCCGGTAGTCGATCGCTTTGATCGCGGCGGCGGCGGTTTCGAAAAAGGGCTTGTCCTCGTCGAGATATTGGGGCCCGTTTTTAAAGTGGATCTGTGCGATGCGGCCCTTGAGGCGCAGGATTTCCGCGGGCACGTCGTACCCCATGGATTTGCCGATATTGAAGACGTCGTAATAGAGGCGTATCGCGTCGTTGCCGACCGCGTCCAGCAGCCGCAGGTTCTGTTCGGCGCTGAGCAGATTCTCGACGGCCAGGGTCACGCCTGCCGCCTGCGCTTGCGGGGCGGCGGCCTTAAGGCGCTGGACCACGGTGGCGAACTCAGGCTCTTTGATCTTTTTGCCGGACTGGAGGTCGCCTTTGCCGAAAAAGGCGACCAGGATGGTTGGGATGCCCAAATCCTTGGCGGCATCGATGCACTGGGTGAGCCAGGCGGGGCCGCGGGGGTCGGTGGCCAGCGGGAAGTTGTTGAGCAGACCCATCATGATCGAGCAGACCGGGAGCCCGGTGGCCGCCATTTGCGTCTTGTACTTCGCGCGCGTTTCGGGCTTGGCGATGCTCAGCTCGTCGGCTTCGGTGCCCGCGCCGACTTCGACGCCGTCGAGCCCCGCCTGCTTGGCCGCGTCGAGCCCGACGACGCAGGAGCCGAACGTGACGCCGGGGCGGGCCGCATGCGCCGCTTTTGGCCATACTGCGGCCGTTACGAGCGCAGAGGAGGCTGCCTGGATAAAAGCCCTGCGTGTCGGATCCATGTGTTTTCCTCCCGTATTACGGCTCGACCAGCAACAGGTCCAGCTGTTTGAGCGAGCCCTTCATGCTGACTCCCGCTACGGCGACCGTGATTTTCTCGCCGACTTGAAAACGGCGGGGAAAGTCTGCGATCAGCGTTTCGGAAGCGATGACGCCATCACTGCCGATGTGTTTCGGCAGGGAGACGAGAAGCCCATGCGTCGGGGAGACCGCTTTGATCTCGCCCCGCAACAGGCGGCTTCTTTTGTTCACGACGACCTGGGAGCGGCGCACGCCCGGCTCCCGCAGCAACGGTTCGGTCACGGGCATGTTGGTCCAGACACACTCTGTCGTCGCGGGCGGCTTTTCCGCCGCGGGCGCAGTTGCCGTGTCACCGCTCTGTTTCTCCTGAACGGGCTCCTTCGGCGCCGACACGTTCGCGAGCGAAAGGAGATCCGATGGCGCGACTTGCGGCAATCTCGTGAACAGGGAGGAGACGCTCGGCGGAAGAAAGGCCGGTGGCCGGACCCACACGCAATACGCGGCGAACCCCCCAAGGGATGCCATGAGCGCCCCCACCAAGGAAAACACAATGATTTTGTTTCGGCGCATATGCGGTGTTTGTCGCTTTTTGATCTCGGCGGCTATTTTCCCAGCGAATCCAGCACCTTCTTCGCCTCAGGCCAGGCGACCTCGTGCGGCGGGCGCTTGGTTTTGGCTGAGAGCGCGGCCACCACACCGGCCGCCTCGCCGGTGGCCACCGCGTTGCCGGTGACGCGGTAGCTGGCGTGCGCGACGAAGTCTCCGCTGATGCAGCGTCCCGCCATCATCAGCCCGTCCACGTCTTTTGCGATCAGCGCGCGCAGGGGGATGTCATAAGGCAGGGCACGTGCGATGCCTCCGCGGCCGATCGTCTCCGTGTTGTTCTTTTCGCGCGTCTCGGCGTGGATATCGACGCCGAAGGTCACACGGGCCACCGCGTCGTCGTGGCGCGCGCCCTTGATCAGGTCGTCTTTGAAAACCCTGTAGCGTCCGTGGATGCGTCGTCCGTCGCGGATGCCGATTTGTTCGGCGGTCGCCACGATCTGTAAATCTTCCCAGATTCCGCCGAGCTTGCGCAGGCCCCGCATGATCTCGAAGACCTCTTTGCGCGAATGCAGGGTCGCGGCGGTCAGGGCGTCGGCGTCATACGGCCTCACGCCGTATTCGTGATTGAACATCAGGAGCACCACGTTATCCCGCACCGGGAAAATGGTGGGCATGCCATAGGAAGGGTCGATGCCCGCCCGCTGGATTTCGGCCTTCACCCGCCGCGTGGCTTCCACGTGCCCCTTCAGATCGTTCTCGGACAGATAAGGTTTAAGCTGGCGCACATCTCGCACGACCGCCAGCACATTGAGCGTCAGCGGCTGGCACGCGCCGGTTTCAGGGTGGCCGATGTCCCAGCCGCAGCCGGCCTGCGCGCCGAGGTCGCCGTCGCCGGTGGCGTCGATGAACACGGGGGCGCGCCACGCTTCGCGTCCGGACTTGGATTCGGTCGCGATGGCGGACAGCCGGGGCCCTTCACTGTAAGCGGCGGTGACGCCCGTCTGCAAACGGACTTTGACGCCCGCTTCGCCGCACAATTCTTCGAGCAGGATTTTCATCTCCTCCGGCTCATAGACGAACATGGAGGGGTGGCTGCCGTGCCGCGCGCCGCGCGCGTCGAGGCGGCGCGTGATCTCGCGCGCAAGGCCTTGTTTGTCGAAGTCGAAAATCCATGTCAGAAGGCCTGCGGTCCAGACGCCGCCGAGGCAGCCGTGGAGATCGAAAAGGCGTGTGCGCGCGCCCGCCCGCGCCGCGGTGATCGCGGCGGACACGCCCGCCGGGCCCGCACCGCAGACGATCACGTCGGCGTCATCGTGAAGCGGCACGTCGCGCGCCGCTTCGCGGAAAAGGCCTTCCGGCGCACGTCCCGACGCGCCGGCGCTTGCGCAACCCGCCAAGAGCGGAAGCCCCGTCGCGGCCTGGAAAAAAGAACGCCGACTTATCCGGTTTGCACTGGTGCAAACCGTTTGCGATTTCACTGCCGTAGTCATGTTGCTATTATGCCTTGCCTGTAAAAGAAGTCAAATCCCTTTTGCCGTGACGTGTGCGGCGAGCATGCCGCAGGCGGCGTGAATGTCTTTGCCGCCGCTGTACCGGCGGATGACGGGAGCCGCCAGGTGGGTCCGCAGGGCGTCGCGGAAAGCGTCGCGCTCGGCGTCGCCGGGCGGCATGAAGTGCCCGGTCGCGTCGTTCACGTCGATGAGGTCGATCTGGACGGGAAGGCCCCTGGCCCACTCCGCCAATTGCCGCGCGTCGTCTTCCCCGGTGTTGAAGCCGGAGATCAGGGTCCAGGCCAGGGTGACGCGCCGTCCGGTCGCGGCGTGGTATTCGGCCAGCGCGTCGCGCAGGTCCGCAGAAGAACAGGTGTCCTCGACCGGCATGACACGTCGGCGCTTCGCGGGGTCTGCCGCGGTCAGCGAGACGATCAGGCGGAAGGCATGCCCTTCCTGGGCCAGCCGGCGGATGGCGGGCACGATGCCGACGGTCGAGATCGTGATCGCTTTGGCGGCGATGGCGAGGCCGCTCGGCTCCGAACAGATGCGGGTGGCTTGGATGACCGCGTCGGCGTTGAGCAGGGGTTCGCCCATGCCCATGAAGACGACGCCGCGTACGGGGGCCGCCACGTCGCGCCGGATCTGGGCGATCTGCGCGATGATTTCCCACGCGGCTAGATTCCGCGTGAAACCCAGACGGCCCGTCGCGCAAAAGGCGCACCCCATCGCGCAGCCGACTTGCGAGCTGACGCAGACAATGGTCTTCGGGGAACTCTCCTTGTGAGTCAGCGGAATGGCAACCGCTTCAAAACGGGCGCCGTCGGGGGCTTGGAAGAGGTACTTGACGAATCCGTCGACCGGCGATATGCGCCGGTCGGCGACGGCCAGTTCGGGGATATACAGCGCGTGCCGGATACGCTCCAGCCAGCGGGCGGAAAGGGTCGTGTCGTCGGTCGGCCATACGCCGTTGCGCAAGGCGGACGAGAGCAGTCTGCGCGCAAGGCGGGGCGTCATGCCCAGATGGGCATAACGCTCGGCGAGCTCCTGAGGGGTGAAATTGCTGAGCGGTTCCGGCATGCGGCCTATTTCATTGTTGAAGGCAAGGAGAGGGTTCGGTCCGCGACCCGCTCGGCGGGCTTCCGCGAGAGGCCGAAGGCTGTTTTTTCTTTTTCGTCAGCGTTCCTTGGTGAGAACGTCGCGATCACACGGCAAAGCTTGTGCCATACGCGGGAACTTGTCAACAGCAAGGCGTCTTAAAGTTCAACGTTCGACGGCGGGCACAGTAAAGCGGTTGCGAATGGGCGGAGGGTTCTTTAAGATACGGGGTGTCGATTGTTGAAGCGTAAAGGGGGGGGGCGACATGTTTTGCAAAGAAGCGGCGGGCCGGTACCGGACATTGCGGCAGTGCATGCGGGGCGTGGGGTTTGTGGCACTGGTGTTCAGCTTCACGGTGGCGGCTCTGCTGGCTGCGGACGCATATCGGTCCGGCCCCGCGGAGACCGTGCGCGCGGAGGTGCTCGAGCAGTCGTTGGCGCGCGGCCGCGCCGCGCCGCAAGACGCGCAGGCGGTGGCCTTCGCCCGGGAGCTGGATCGCCTGGCGCGCCGGGCCTATTTCAACAGCCTGACGTTCCGTCAGGGCGGTATGGCGCTGTTGGTGCTGGGGCTGCTGGTCACGGCCGGCTGCTTCGGCGTGGCGTGGCGGATCAGCCTCTCGATTCCCGACCCGCGGATGCTGGGGGAAGAAGATCCGGCGGGGGCGGACCGGTTGGCGGTGAAGGCGGTGCTGGGGGCGGGAATCGCGCTGCTGGCGGGAGCCGCGGTGCTGCAGGTCACGCTGGGGCGGCGCGAGCCGTCGCCGGCAGACCGCGCGCTGCGGGTGAGCCTCAAAAATCCTGAGCTCAAGCCGGGCGAGGAGAATGTTTGCCCGTGCCGCAGGGGCACGGCCCAGACCGCGCTTGCGGAACAGTGGCCTTTCCTGCGCGGGCCGTCGATGTCGGGACGGTCGACGCTGACCAACCTGCCGGTGTCGTGGAACGGCGCGACCGGGCAGCGCGTCCGGTGGAAGGTCGAACTGACGCGTGGCGGCTCGAGCACGCCTGTCGTGTGGAAGAACCGGCTTTTCCTGACGGCGGGCGACGCCGCGGCACGCACGGTGATGGCTCATGATGCCGAGACCGGTGCGCTGCTGTGGAAAACCGATATTCCCGACGGGGCCAAAGGCGGCGAGCCTTTGCCGGAGGTCGGCGAGGAGACCGGGTATGCGGCGTCGAGCCCCGCCTGTGACGAGGCGCAGGTTTATGCGGTGTTTGCCACGGGCGATGTCGCGGCGCTGGACCACGCCGGCAAGATCGTCTGGCAGGTGTTCATGGGGCGCCCCAAGAACACCTACGGCCACGCTTCGTCGCTGGTGTATTGCGGCGAAATGCTCATCGTGCAGTGGGACCAGGAGGAGCACGGCCGCATTCTGGCTTTGGACAAGAAAAGCGGCAAGACGCTGTGGGAGACGCCGCGCGAGGTCGGGATGTCATGGAGCACGCCGGTCGTGATGCCGCTCTGCGACCGGTTCGTGTTGCTGATCCACGCGAACCAACAGACGTGGGGACTGGAGCTGGCCTCCGGCAAGAAGCTGTGGCAGGTCGAGGCCGTGAGCGGCGAGATCGCGCCGTCGCTGGCGTGGGAGGGAGACGTCTGGCTCGCCGCCAACTGTTATTCGAAAATGGTGGCCTTCAAGCTGCCGCAGCAGGGAGATCCCCAGAAGCTGTGGGAGTGGGAAGACGGCAATCTGCCCGACGTGGCGAGCCCCGTGATCGCGGATGGGCTGGTTTATCTCGTGACCGATGCGGGCGAGGTGCTGTGCCATGATCTGGCGGACGGCAAGCAGGTGTGGAGAAAAGAGCTCGAGGATGGCTTCTATGCCTCGCCGGTGGTCGCGGACGGCAAGCTCTACGTGGTGGACCGCGTCAAGGGCGCGTTCCGCGTGTACGCGGCGGGCCGTGAAGGAAAGGAGTTGTCCGTGAATCCGATGGGGGATGCGGTCTGCTCCACGCCCGCCTTCGCGGGCGGCCGAATTTATGTGCGCGGCCGCAAGTGCCTCTGGTGCGTGGAGTGAGGCTCCGGCTTATTCGCGCGCCGCGCCGAATTTGACATAGACCGGGCGGTAGAGGCCGAAGGGCCCGTGGGCGGGCGTGAACTTGCCGCTGGCTTTGTCGTAGGCGTAGGACATGAGTTCGTTCGAGTTCTCATGGCCCAGCAGCACAAACTTCTCGCCGGGCATGAATTCGAAATCCCGCGGCGACTTGCCGACCAGCCTGGAGATGGCCAGCAGGGACATCTTGCCCGTGTCCGGGTCGATGTCGTAGGCGGCGATGCTGTCGTGGCCGCGGTTAGAGCCGAACAGCTGTTTCCCGTCAGCCGAGATCTTGATGGCCGAGGCTTTGCTGTACTCGGTGAAATCCGGCGGCAGCATCGTCAGCGTCTGCACGTGCACGAAGGCATCGCCCGTGCACAGGAACGAGGAGATCGTGTTGTTGAGCTCGTGCAGCAGGTAGGCGGTTTTCCTGTTGGGGTGGAAAATGATGTGGCGCGGTCCCGCGCCGCCCGCGCTGGTGATGGTCAGGGCGGTCTTTTCTTTCAAGCCTGAAGCACGCCCCGGGAAATCGTAGACCTTGACCTGGTCGATGCCGAGATCCACGACGCAGAGGTGCTTGCCGTCGGGCGAGACCTCCGCGCAGTGGGCGTGGGCCTTTTCCTGGCGTTTCGGGTCCGTTCCCCGGCCCGTGTGTTTGACCGTGACGGGCGGCGCGTCCGAGATGCGCCCGTCCTCCTTCAGCTCGAAGACCCCGGCGACGGCGTTGGTGTACTCCGCGAAAACGAGGGCCTTCTCCGCGGGGTCGAGCGCCACGTAACAGGGCGCGGTAACGCCGATGCGCTTGTGGTTAAGCGGCAGGAGGAGGTCCCCCTTGATCGCGTACGCGGCCACCACGCCGTTCTGGGCGGGCGCGCCGTATTCGGGCATGCCCTGTCCCGCGTAGAGGAAGGTGTTGCGCTTGGTCAGTGCCAGAAAAATGGCGTTCTCGATGCCGCTCACCAGGCCGATGGGGCGGAAGGCGCCGGTCTCCGCATCGGTTTCAAAGATGTGGATGCCCTCTTTTTTCGCATCCGTATAACAGCCGACATACGTCACGTACTTCATGGTGGCTTCTCTCCCAAGGTCAGTTCCGGGTGTAGGGTATCGCAAAAACGCGGACGGGGCAAGGATCACAGCGCAAAACGTTCGTCATGGACGCGGCTGGCGGGAACACCCAATCCCGCGAGCGCCTCGCGCACGCCTTTCATCATCGGGGGCGGCCCGCAGAGAAACACGTCGCGCGACAAGAGGTCGGGGGCCAGCCGCGACAGCAGCGCCGAGTCCACCCGGCCTTTCTCGCCGGTCCAGGCGGGGTCGCCGCTCATTACGGGGATGAGCGTCAGCCGTCCGCCGGAGCGCGCTGCCAGTTCTTCCAGCTCGTTCTTGAACACCATCGTCGCGCTGTCTCGGTTCGCATAAATCAAGAGGACGTCGTGGCCGGCCTGAACGAGCGTCTCGGCCAAGGACCGGATCGGTGTGATGCCGATTCCTCCCGCAATCAGCAGGGCCCGTTGCGTACGGCAGGCTTTCGCCGTGAACACGCCATACGGCCCTTCGATCAGCACGGGTGTCCCGGGGCTCAGCTCCGGGATGCGCCGGGTGAAATCCCCCAGGCGCTTGATGCTCAGCCGGAGACGGTGGCCGTCCGGCGGGCGGGATAACGAAAAGGGGTGCGCTTCCCAGCGGAATCCCTTCGCGAGGAAACGGACGATCAGGAACTGGCCCGCCTCTGCCCGGAACGCGGCCAGATTCCTTCCCCCGATGTGGACCGAGGTCACGTCGCCCGCCTCGGCGACGACTTTGTCGACGAAGAAGCGGTGCCGGGCCAGCGCGGCCAACGGAGCGCCGAAGCGACAGGCAAGAAAGGCGCCTGCCACGCACAGGTAGAGCAGGCACCAGTAGAGCCGGAAGCCGTCGTGTTCGGCAAGGTCACTTCCGACGGCCACCTGGTGCGGGATTGTCAGCCCGAACGCGACATACAGCGTCAGGTGGGTCGCGTACCAACTCTGATAGGAAAGCCGCTTGGACAGAACCAGCGCGGACGTCACTCCGGCGGCCAACATGAGCAGCCAGCCCGCGTTGGCGGAGAGGAGCCCCTGCCACGACTTGATGAAATCGGCCGACTGTGCCCAGTAGCCGACATCGGCCTGCATCGCGTGCCCGAACGTTGCGAGCACCGGATGGGCCAGAAGCAGAAAAACCAGGGCAAACCCCGTCACGTGGTGCAGGCGGGTGAGGCGGTCCATGCCGAACGACCGCTCCACCCACCGCACCCGCCCGAGCAACGCGAATTGGAGCAGGATCGCCAAGGCCGCCAGCAATCCGGTCAGGCGGGCCCACGCCAGCAACCGGTCCGGCGCGCCTCCGACGAGGAGGTTGCCCGTCTCGTGGCAGATGTGGGCCCGGAGCCACACTCCCGCAACGATCAGGAACTGTGCGCCGGCCAAAAGAATCACGGCGGCCTTTTTCATGGCGGTCTATTTCACGGTTTGGAATTTCGTTTTCGGCGCGGAGCAGACCGGGCATTTCTTCAGGGCCGGGTTCAGGAGCTCGGCATAGCCGCAGACGTCGCAGACCATGAACTCTTTGCCCGCCGCCTTCCACGCGTCGAGTTCGCCGAGCGCCCGCGCGTACAGCTTGGCATGCTCGACTTCGGCCATCATGGCGCCCCGGAACGTCCTGACCGCCGCCCCGTTCTTTTCGCTCTTGGCCAGCTTCATGAAGGCGGGGTACATGGTTTCCTTCTCATACGTCTCGCCGGCCAGGGCGGCTTCGAGATTTTCCTTGGTCGACTTCACCTCGGCCTTTTCGAGGGTCGCCTTGGGTTCCGCGCCGAGTTTGGTGATGACGGCGGCGTGCTTCTGGGCGTGGATCCCCTCGGACCGCGACGCCGCACGGAACAAAGCCGCGACCGACTTGTAGCCCTCCTCGTCCGCCTTGGCCGCGAAAGCCTCGTATTTGGCTTTGGCGTTGGACTCGCCGTTGAACGCCGCCTGGAGGTTCTCCAGAGTCGATTTGCCCGCGGCCGCTTCCGCCGCATTCAACAGGCCCGACAATCCCGCGCACATCAGCGCGACCGCACCCGCCACCTGCATCTTTTTCATACTGATGACTCCTTTTCCGGGACGCCTCACGTCCTGAGACTATCGCATGTGTCCGACAGGATCTTTCATGACCCGCATGAAAGACCAGATAAGTTAATCTTCATTTTCCCATAGTCGGGGTTTTTCGACAAGCGGATTGACACCGCATTTTCCTTTTGGCGAAGTGCAAAATGAAATGCACGCTTTTGAAAAAGTGGGGAAGTTTTCGGAA